>DASVEQ010000078.1:0-50609 GCA_036380455.1 Candidatus Limnocylindria bacterium
GGCTCGAAGGTCGGCCCCCGCTCGCAGGGCAGCGGCCTGGTCCTGCTCTTCCACTCCCTCGGCGAGCATGACGGCGAGTTCGGCAGCTGGGCCTTCCACAAGGGCGGCAACGGTGGCTTCACCCAGGTCCTGGCCCGCGCGGCTGAGGCGTTCGGCGCCGAGATCCGGCTCGAGGCGCCCGTCGAGCGCGTCCTGACGCGCGACGGCGAGGCGACCGGCGTGGCGCTGGCCGACGGGACCGAGATCGCCGCCGACGTGGTCGTCAGCGCGCTGGATCCGCGGCGCACCTTCCTCGAGCTGGTCGACCCGCGCGAGCTACCCGACGACCTGGTCGAGGACATCCGGCGCATGAAGTTCCAGGGCGTCAGCTCGAAGGTGAACTTCGCACTCGACGGGCTGCCGGCGCACCCGGTCCTGGGCGCACGCCCGGACCTGTACCGCGGCTTCCTGAACATCGGTCCGTCGATCGACTACCTGGAGCGTGCCTTCGACGACGCGAAGTACGGCTGGTACAGCGAGCACCCGTACATCGACTGCGCCATCCAGTCGACGATCGATCCCGACATGGCGCCACCCGGCAGGCACGTGCTGTCGTGCTTCGTTCAGTACACCCCCTACGAGCTCCGGGAGAGCGACTGGGACGCCGAGCGCCAGCCGATGGCGGATCGGGTGCAGGCGACGCTCGAGCGCCATTTCCCCGGGTTCGGGGATCTCGTCCTGCACCGCGAGGTGGTCACACCGCTCGACATCGAGCGCACCGTCGGCATGTCGGAGGGCAACATCTTCGCCGGGGAGTTCCTGGCGCCACAGATGTTCTTCTTCCGCCCGGCTCCGGGCTGGTCCCAGTACCGAACGCCGATCGCCGGCTACTACCAGTGCGGTTCGGGCACCCACCCGGGCGGCTGCGTGATGGGTGCGCCGGGGCGCCTGGCGGCGGGCCAGATCCTCGGCGACCGGCAGCGCGCAGCCGGGGACTGAGCCCGCCGCCTCACGCGCCCGCAGACAGGCGACGGTACCCGGAGGCGTACCACAGCAACGGCTCCGCATCCTCACGGAAGCCGGCTGCCACGATCTCGCCGAGGAAGATCGTGTGGTCGCCACCGTCGTGGCGCGCCGTCAGGCGGCAGTCGAAGAAGGCGAGCGCGCCGTCGAGGATCGGCGAGCCGGTCTCGGCCTCGTGCCAGGTCGCATCGCAGAACCCGATGAGCTTCTGCGCCGTCGTCGGCCGGGCGAAGCACTCGGCCAGGTCCTGCTGGTCCTCTGCGAGGATGCTGATGGCGAACGCATGGGAGCCGATGATCGCTCCGTGCGTCTCCGCCTTCCGGGCGATGCTCGCCATCATCAGCGGCGGGTCGATGCTGATCGTGGCGATCGCGTTCGCCGTCATTCCGGCTAGCAGCGGACCGTGGCGTGCGGCCACGACCGAGACGCCCGTGGCGAAGCGCGCCATGAGGTCGCGCAGCCGGCGCCGCTCGGGCTCGTCCATCGGCGGCGATCAGACGCCGGGGGCGCCGGCGAGGCGGAAGACGGCGAGGAAGCGACGGTAGAACCGATCGCCGTCCGGGGCGGTGAAGCCGACCGTCCTCGGGCCGACCCGATCCACCTCCGGGAGCACGGCCGCGTGCGCCGCGTGCACCGGCAGTCGGAAGTCGACCTCCCCGGACAGGGGCAACGCCGGCAGGTACGCCTCCATCTCGTCGATCCTGCCGATGGCGGCGCGCATGCCCGCCCCGATCGCCTCGCGCGCTGCGGCCGGCGAGAGCGAGTCCGCCGTCGTGGTGCCGAGGGCGCGCTTCACCACCACGCGCTCCGCCCAGGGCAGCAGCGCCTCGACCTCATCGGCCAGCGCGTCGTCCCCGGCGACGAGGACGACCGGGACGCCGAAGTGGCCGAGCCGAATCGCATTGAGGCCGGCCTCGTTGTGGGGCTGACCGTTCACTCGCACCGCCATCACCGTCGCCGAGGCGTACGTGTGCGCGATGACACCGGTCGGATGGCCGGCGCCGGCGTGGTAACCGATGAAGGCGGCCGCGTCGAAGGCGCCCTCGGGCGCCTTCCCGACTCCCTCGGTCATGCTGAGCGGCTTGTCGCCGATGATGAGCCGGGCCGATGGATGGAGGTCCTCCGCCCGAAGGTTGCGCATCTGCCAGTGGCTGTCGTTGACGACGACCTCGCGCGCGCCGGAGGCCGCGGCCGCCTCGATGGCCGCGTTCACCTCCCCCGCCATGAGCCCGCGGCTCCGGTCGTAGTCCATGCGGTCAACGGCGCCTCCGAAGGTGACCTGGTGCGGGTGAGCCACGCCGGCGAGGCCCTCCATGTCGACCGAGACGTAGATCCGCATCGGCGGTCAGCGATACCGCTCGAGCTTCTCGAGGATGCCCGAGGTCGTCGCCCAATCGGCCTGCGAGGGGGATTCGCCGCGATGGAGATGGAACAGCGGCACCGAGTTCCAGCACGGCCCGTCGATCCGCGGCAGGTGGATCCCCAGATCTCCGCGGTCGAGCACCGCCACCAGTGTCGCTCCCTGCTCACCCCCACGCGCGAGGGCGCGCTCGAGCGAGCCGGCGAAGTCCTCCGGCGAACCGAACTCGACGCCGATGCGCATGGCCGCCAGGCCGGTCGCCGGCGGTCGAAGTGGACCACTCATTGGAGGGCCGCCATCAGCCAGCTGAAGGCAACGCCCGAGCCGATGACGGCGAAGACCAGCACGAGGACCATCAGCGCGCCCCCGACGATCGTCGCCCAGGGCGCGACGTGCGCGTGCTCGATCGGTCGCTGCTCGGGTGGGACCTGCTGGATCGACCCGCTGCCGAGCCACACCGCCAGGGCGTCACCATCGACGCGCACCTCGACTTCGTCATCGAGCGGCATGACGACCAGCCGTTCGCCGGCCGCCAGCTTGTCCGTGGTGAGCAGCGCCCGGCCGCGGTTCGGACTCCCGGTCTCCCGCACGAGGACCGCGTGGTCCCCTGCGGCCTGCAGGGCCATCGCCTCCAGGCGTCCGGACCGTCCGACGGGCAGGACCGGTGGCGCGGGATCCGCGATCTCATTGGGCTCCACGCGGGCGATGGTATCAGCGAGGGTGACGGCGGGCGTATGGTTCGGTGATGCCCGGGCCGGATCCGCTTGCCGACGAGCCGTTCAGCTATCTCACCCGCGCCGACGGGACGATCGTCATCCGCTATCACGGCGCACCGGTGACGCTCCTCCGCGGCAAGGCCGCGGACCGCTTCGCGACTCGCCTGGGCACGTCCGACAGCGCGGGCGCGCAGCAGCTCATGGCGCGCACGACCGGCAACTTCAAGCGCGGGAACGAACCAGGTGTGAGGTAGGCCCGCGGCGGCGGGTGCTCCTCCGCGGAGACCACGCGGACTCGGCGCGCCCATCGAGTCGTGCGACCCTGTCAGCAACGATATCAATCACGCGGAGCGGCTGGGCGATGCGTCGCCCGCTGTGGAAGGGGACGCGCGGAAACGGGCTCAGGCGACGCGCTTCGTCTTCTTGCTGACGTAGTCCACCAGCACGTACTCCCCCAGGTGCTCGGGCTCGACGTAGAACGCCCGTCCTCGGTTGATGCGCGACATCAGGTCGACGAACTCGGAGAGGTACCGCGAGCGCTCGAGCATGAACGTGTTGATGACGATCCCCTCGCGAGTGCATCGGCCGACCTCCCGAAGAGTCGACTGCACGGTGCGCAGCGTGGGCGGATAGGCGAACTCGACCTGCCCGCCCTCGATGTGAGCGGTCGGCTCGCCATCGGTGATGACGACGATCTCCTTGTTGCCGCCGGCGGATCGACCGAGCAGCTGGCGAGCGATGATCAGCGCGTGCTGGAGGTTCGTTCCGTACTCGAACTCGTATGGGCTGAGCGTCGGGATCGATTCCGGCTTCAGCTGGCGGGCGTAGTACGCGAAGCCAACCACGTACAGGCGATCACGCGGATACTTCGTGTGGATGAGCGTGTGGAGCGCCATCGCCACCCGCTTCGCCGCCGATGAGCAGCCGCGCAGGAGCATCGATCGGCTCATGTCGAGCAGGAGCACGGTGGAGGAGGTCGTGGTCTCCTCGGTTCGCGAGACCTCGAAGTCATCCGCGTCGATGCGGACCGGCGTGCCCGGGCCGGAGCGGGCCATGGCGTTGAACAGCGTGCGGTTGATGTCGACCGCGAACGGGTCGCCGAACTCGTAGCGCTTCGTCTCATCGGTCGGCTCGCCGCCGCGGCCGGCCAGCGGCAGCGCGTGACCGCCGAACCCCTCGCGGCGGAGGCTGCTGAAGATGTCGGTGAGCGCCCGCATGCCGAGCTTGCGCGCCGCTCGCGGCGTCAGCTCGAGCCGGCCGCCATCGCGATCGAGGTAGCCCGCCTCCTCGAGCGCCCGCGTGAGGTCCCGGAGCTGGTCGAGGTCGTCGATCGCGTCGTCCCCGGCGAGGTCGCGGAGCGCATCGGCGTCCACCCGGTCGAGCGCATCCGGGTCGCGTGCCTCGCCGAGTGCCTCCTCCATGGCGTCGTACTGCTGCTGACGGTCGATGGCTGCGAGGGCATCGGCCAGACCCATCGGCTCGTCACCCGCGAACGAATACGGCTCGCCGAAGGGCAGGTCGGGGCGGGCGGCCTGGAGGTTGCCGGCCAGGCGGGCCATGTCGATCTTCAATCGATCGTCCCGGAGCAGGTCGTCCATGAGGTCGCGCAGCTCCTCGCGCATCTGGGGCGACATGCTGTTCAGGAGCGAGGCCATCCGGGAGGCCTGCCGGTGGAGGTGCTCGATCAGCTCATCGGTATTCGCGATGCCGGGCGGGAAGTACTGCCCGTGGTTCGCCATGAAGGCGGCGAAGTCGTCGGTCGTGTCCGCGCCACCCGCGTGCTTCTCCAGAAGCGCATTGAGGTCGCGGACCATGTCACGGATGCCCGCGAGGTCCTCCGGCGTCACGTTCTCGACGCCGTCCTTCAGGCCCTGGAAGTACGTCTGCAGCATCTGTTGGCGGAGCTCGTCGGTGAGCTCGGCGAATGCGTCGCGAGCGGCATCGTCCATGAACTCGTAGTCCTGCATCCCATGGATCCGCCCCCCGAGCGATTCCGGCAGCGCGTCGAGGCGGTTCTCCCGCTGGCGGGCGGTGCGCCGCATCACCTGCTCGGCCATGCGGGCCTGGTCCTGCGCCGCTCCGGGAGGGGCGTCGAGCGCGCGCTGCTCCGCATCGTGGAGGCGCCGCTCGATCCCGGCACGCTCCTGGTCGAGGATCTCCCCCATGCGCCGGTTGAGGTCCTCGAGGATCCCATCGAGGTTCGCGCGCTCCAGCTCCTCCTGACGCCGGGCGCGGAGCCGTTCCATGATGCGGCGCAGGCCGGGGACGTCGCCACCGCGCGTGCCGCGCAGGCCGCGCTGCATGAGCCGCTGGAGCGCGCGGCGCACGTCGCCCTCGGTGAGGATGTCGTCGGAAAGGGCGTCGAGCACGTCGTCCGCGTCGAAGGCGGGCAGCTGCTGGCTGCCGTCCCAGCGCGAGTAGCGGAAGGTGCTCATCGTGCAGAGCAGCCTAGGCCGATGCGGCCGAGGCGTCTACGCGAGGGTCTGCCTGCGCGACCTCCCAGGTACCAACCACCGTCGGCTTAGGTAGGGCAACCAGGGTTCGGGCCTGCCTCGACATGGTGCGCCGACCCGATCTGAGCATGGGGAAGGGCACCATGGGCCATGCTTGCGGCCTGGGATGGCGGTCATGCCGCGTATGCGGACCGAGGTTGGTAAGGGACCGATAACACCGCGGTAAGCCGTCGCCACCATCCTCGCGACCATGGACGATCACCGGCTGGGACGGACGATCCGCATCCTCAGACAGCGGCGGGGTTGGCGACAGGTGGACCTCGCGGCGCGTTCGCGCGCCAGCCAATCGGCCATCTCGGACATCGAGCGGGGACGCAGCGACCGATACACGGTCGCGATGATCCGTCGAGTGCTCCGCGCCCTCGACGCCACCAGCCACCTGGAGGTCGTCTGGGGAGGACGCGGCGACCTCGATCGGTTGCTCGACGCGGATCGCGCGCGCATCGTCCAGGTCTGGGCCCAGCGTCATCGGGCCGCCGGGTGGGAGGTTTGGCCCGAGGCGAGCTTCAGCATCTACGGCGAGCGCGGACGGATCGACCTGCTCGCGTTTCACCCACGCAGCGCGACCCTGGAAGTGAGCGAGGTCAAGACGGGCATCTGGGACGTGCAGGAGACGATCGGCGGGCTGGACGCAAAGGTCCGGTTGGCGCCGCGCGTGGCCGCGCAGCGGGGCTGGCGACCCCGGCGAGTCGTGGGGGCGTTGGTGCTGATGGACGGAAGCGTGGTGCGGCGCCGCGTGGCAGACCACTTCGCGCTCTTCGCCTCATTCGACATGCGGGGAAGCTCCGTGCGCTCGTTCCTTCGCGACCCGCGGAGGCCCGGCTCCGGTCTCCTGGCATTCGTTCCGTTGCCCCGTACCAAGCACGCTGGGCTAAGACGAGCAGGACAGCATCGGGTGAGGGTTTACGCGCCCGGTCGTGAGCGTACGCGCCGGGCAATCAGCCTCGAGCGGTTCTCGATCGGCTCCCTAAGCCGGCGCTGGTTGGTTTCCGACGAAACCCCCGTGTGGAGTACCCATGAGCCCACCCATGTTGGCATCCAACGACACCAACGCGGGTCGCCCGTCTAAGGCGGCCCAGGTTGGCATCCGACAAGAGAAGGCGTTCGCTGTCAGATTGTCGCCAGGTCGCTGAGCAGCAGCTCGCGGTCCTCGTCCTCGAGGATGTCGGCAGCCAGCTCGCGGGCTCGAGCGACCGCCGCCGCAGATCCCTCGAGGTCGCCGGCGACGCTGAGCGCTCGCGCGATGGCCTCGTGCGCGAAGGCGACGTCCCAGTCCCCGATCCCGTGCTCCTCACAGAGCGCGAGGTAGCGACGCGCATGCCAGAGTGCCGGCTCCGCGCGGCCGAGGACCGCGTAGACGCGGGAGCATTGCCACTCCCCGCGGCCAAGGTTGTGCGGCGTGCCGACGGCGCCCCAATGATGTCGCGACGCGTGCGCGGCGTGGAGCATCTCGTCGTCCTGCATCGGCGTTCGCTCCGGCATCTCGAGCAGCGTCCAGACGTGATTGAACAGGTCCGCTGCCAGTTGACGGTGGGTCGCGCCATCCAGGGCGGCGGGGTGGGTCGTGGTCATGATCGGCTCCTCGTGGTCGATTGTTCGGTTGAGCCAGTGGATCTGGCGCTGGGCGCGCGCCAGGAGCGCCATCAGCCGTCCTCGATGCTCGCCGAGGCGGCGGCGGCGTTCCTCGGTGTCAGCCACGAGGATCGCGCGGACCTCCGGCAGCGCGAGGTTGAGCTCGCGCAGACGGGCGGCGAGGCGCGCGTCGTCGAGCTGGTCAAGCGCGAAGGTCCGGCAGCGGCGTCGGTTCCGCGGGCTGGCCGGCGGGATCGGCGATCCGGAGGTGATACCAGGCGACGTCGTGCCACCCGCCCCGCTTGTAGCCGACGCCCTCGTAGACGCCCACCCGCCGCATCCCGATCGCCTCGTGCAGGGCGACGCTCGGCGCGTTCGGCAGCGTGATCCCGGCGTAGGCGTTCACGTAGCCCTGGCGCCGCAGGATCGCCAGGAGCTCGTCGTAGAGACGACGGCCGATGCCACGACCGCCGTGGCCGGGCGCGACGTAGACGCTGATGTTCACCGACCAGCGATAGCCGGGGCGCGGATGGTGCGGCCCGGCGTAGGCGTACCCGAGCACCTTCCCGCCGTCGTCGGCGACGAGCCACGGGGTCCGCTCGAGCGTGGCGCGTATCCGTTCCGCCATCTCCCCCGCCGTCGGTGCTTGCTCCTCGAACGACGCCAGCAAGGAGGTCACGGCCGGACCGTAGATGGCTGCCACCGCGGCGGCATCGGCGTCCGGGTCGGCAAGGCGCACGATCACCGGGCAACGGTAGCGCGCCTAGCCGGCGGCCTGCTGGCGCACCTGGCCGTCCGCGGTCACCCGCACGACGGTGGGGACGAGCGCGACGCCGTACTTGCGGGCGAGGTCCGGGCGATCCCGAACATCGACGCTGACATATCGCTCGGTTCCCGCTGCGAGATCGCGGAGCACGGTGCGGCAGTCGGTGCACAGCGGATGGCCGAAGGCGACGACGACGTCCCCACCCCCGACCGGCACGCCCAGCTCCGCCAGCTCGACCCGGTCGATCTCGCGACGGCGCACGCCGCGGAGCCGCGCGCCGATGCGATACAGCTCGCAGCCGACGCACAGGCCGGTCGCGGCCGCCAGCAGCGCGAGCGAGGCCACGAGGAGCCCGAGCGCCGACCCGACCGTGGTGAGGCCCACGGCCCACGCCACGGTCGCCGCGGTGAGCACGGCGAAGCCGACCTGGTTCGCGAACTTCGGCGGGCGCGAGTCCTCGATCGGGCCCTCGCCGAACCGCGGCTGGACGAGCTCGAAGTAGGCGACGCACGGCAGACAGTAGCGCCGGCCGTAGCGGAGGCCGATACCGAGCTGCGCGGCGAGCAACCCGAGCAGCGGCCAAAGGCCGGTGACGACGGCCGCCAGCGACACGAGGCCGACGGTGGCCTGGTTGAAGCGCGGAGCGCGGGCATCGATGACGTCGATGTCGCGGTAGGGGTGAGCGGATCGAGGGTGAGACATGAGGGGCTCCGATTGGCAGGCACGCTGGAAGCGCGGGTGGAACGCGGATGGCGGAAGGAGGGGCCTCAGGGGCCGGCGGATCGTGACGATGCGCCGTTGGCGGGAGCGGAGCTCCTCCCGCCTAGCGACAGCTGCAGGTGCGAAGCGCGGTGTGGTGCGTCGAGCAGTGGGTCACGATGCGCGGAGGGTACGCCCTGCCGGGCGCGTTCGCAAGGCCGATGCGCGGCGCTCGGAGCGGACGCGTGCAGCGCGCCGCAGGGCTTCGCGAACGCGGAGACGCGAGCGCAGAGGCGACGCGCCCGGCCTCGGGCGTCGATGGAGACGATGCATTGCGGCTACCGGCTGTAGCTGGCCGCCGCTCGGCGAGGTCGGCGACGGCGGCCGCCGGCGAAGCGGCCCTGGTCGCGATACGCGGGCGCTGTGTGGCGCGGGCCGGGCGCGGGCCGGCGCTGGCCGCCCTGCGAACCGGACCGCAGCCGGATCGGCTCCGGACGGATCGAGCGATCGGGCTCGAAGCCGGCGACCAGGACGGAGGTGATCGGCCCGCCCAGCAATCGCTCGATGTCCCGTAGCAGCGGCGCCTCGTCCACGCACACCAGCGACACCGCGGTGCCGGTCACGCCGGCCCGGCCGGTCCGGCCGATGCGGTGGACGTAGTCCTGGGGAACCATCGGCAGCTCGAAGTTGACGACGTGCGGCAGTGCCTCGATATCCAGACCGCGGGCGGCGACCTCGGTGGCCACCAGCAGCAGGACGCGGCCGGCCTTGAAATCGGCGAGCGCGCGCACGCGCTGCGACTGCGACTTGTTGCCATGGATGGCGGCGGTGGCGATCCCGTCGCGGTTCAGCTGCTCGGCAAGCTTGTTCGCACCGTGCTTCGTGCGCGTGAAGACGAGCGCCTGGTCGATCTCGCGGGTGCGGACGAGGTGCGTCAGCAGCTCGCGCTTCCGCGCGCGGTCGACCGGGTGGACGACCTGCTCGACGAGGTCGACGGCGGTGTTCTCGGGCGTGACCTGCACCGATGCCGGGCGATCGAGCAGCCCCTCGGCCAGCGCGCGGATGTCGCGCGAGAAGGTGGCGCTGAACAGGAGGTTCTGCCGCCGATCCGGCAGCAGGGCCATGACCTGTCGGATGTCCCGGATGAAGCCCATGTCGAGCATGCGATCGGCCTCGTCGAGGACGAGGATCTCGACGCCACGCAGATCGATGGTGCGCTGGCGTGCATGGTCGAGCAGGCGACCCGGAGTGGCGACCACGACGGTCACGCCACGACGCAACGCGCCGTACTGCGCCGGGAACCCGACGCCGCCGTAAATCGCGGTGGAGCGGACGGATCCGCCGGAGTAGACGCGCACGGATTCCTCGACCTGGATCGCGAGCTCGCGGGTCGGGGCGAGGATGAGGACACGGATGCGGTTGTCGCGCGCGGGGCGCTCGGCGAGCTGCTGGAGGATCGGCAGCACGAAGGCCGCCGTCTTGCCGGTGCCGGTCTGGGCACCCGCGAGCAGATCGCGCCCGGCCAGCACGAGCGGGATCGCGTCCCGCTGGACGGGAGTGGGATCGGTGTAACCCTGGCGCGCGACAGCGCGGAGCAGGTCGGGGCGCAGCCCCAATTGAGAAAAGGACAAGGGAGAATCGCTCCTGACGGGTGCCCTCCCGCGCGATGTCGCGCGGGGTTCCGGTCAGGGCGAAGGTGATGGGTCGACGGGTCGGACTTACGGGTGGGCCGGGGCGCTGACCGGAGCGCCAATCGAACGGATGTGCGAAAGCATAGCACACGCCCGCAGTGGTACGCTTGGAGCCCCACAGAAAGGCGGCCATGACCGACCGATGCATCCACGGGTTCGAGCCGCAGAACTGCGCTTCCTGCCGCCGTTGCCCCCACGGAATCCTTGAGTCCCGCTGCGGCGTGTGCGCGCCACGCACCGCACGCGAGGCGACCATCATGCTCGCGAACGACGGCCCGCGCCCCAGCGAGGAGCACCGGGGCTACGAGATCCTGTACGTCGCCGGGCAGCGAAGCTGGCACATCCGCGCGGATGCCACGGCCCCCGTTTCTCGCGACTCCTACCGCTCGCCGTTCCAGGCGCGCCGCGCCATCGACCAGATCATCGACGCACCCGCCCCCGCTCCCTCCAGGAAGAAGCGGTAGCCGACCGCGCGGCGACGCCTTGTCAGCCGCCGCGATCCACCGCGATACTCGGCCCGTCACCCGAGGACGACGACTGAGTGAACTGTTCCACCTGTGGGGCCGAGAACGAGCTCGGCCGCAAGTTCTGCCTGGAGTGCGGAGCGCGCCTGACGGCCGGCTGTCCGAAATGCGGAGCCGCCAACACGCCGGGCGCCAAGTTCTGCGGCGAGTGCGGCACCGCGCTGACCGACATGCCCGCCGTTCGCCCCGCGGTTGCCGCCGCCCCCGCCACCGAGCGGCGCCTCGTCAGCGTCCTGTTCGCCGACCTGGTGGGTTTCACCACGCTCTCCGAGGCACGTGACCCGGAGGACGTTCGCGCGCTGCTCGATCGCTACTTCGAGGCCTGCCGCGAGGTGATCGCCCGCTACGGCGGAACGGTGGAGAAATTCATCGGGGACGCCGTCATGGCGGTCTGGGGGACGCCGGTCGCGCAGGAGGACGATGCCGAGCGCGCAGTGCGGGCGGGCCTCGACCTGGTCGAGGCCGTCGGGCGGCTGGGGAGCGAGGGCGGGGTGAGCGATCTCGCCCTGCGGGCCGGGGTGCACACCGGAGAGGCCGTCGTCACCATCGGCGCGACCGGCATGGGCATGGTGGCGGGCGACCTCGTCAACACCGCTTCCCGCCTCCAGTCCGTGGCGCCGCCGGGAACCGTGCTGGTCGGCGAAGGGACCCGGCGCGCTGCCGACACGGCCATCGTGTTTGAGGCGGCCGGCGAGCAGGAGCTGAAGGGCAAGGTCAGCCCGGTGCCAGCCTTCCGCGCCCTTCGGGTGGTGGCACAGCGCGGCGGCGTGGGACGCAACGAGGGCCTGGAGCCGCCCTTCGTCGGCCGTCACGCCGAGCTGCAGCTCGTCAAGGACTTCTACCACGCCACGGCCCGCGAGCGCGGCCCGCGTCTCGTGAGCGTCATCGGCCAGGCCGGCATCGGCAAGTCCCGGCTGGCATGGGAGTTCCTGAAGTACATCGACGGCGTGACCGAGATCGTGTACTGGCACCAGGGCCGCTCTCCGGCATACGGCGAGGGCATCAGCTTCTGGTCGCTCGGCGAGATGGTCCGCATGCGCATCGGCATCGGCGAGGGCACCGACGAGGCAACCACCCGCCAGCACCTGTCCGCCAGCCTCGAGGAGTTCGTGACCGATGCGGACGAGCGGCGCAGCCTCACCGATCCCCTCCTGCACCTGCTCGGGATCGGGGAGGCCCCCGCCCGCGAGCGCGGCCAGCTGTTCCTGGCGTGGCGCACGTTCTTCGAGCGAATCGCCGAGGCTGCGCCGGTGGTGATGGTGTTCGAGGACCTCCAGTGGGCCGATGACGGCCTGCTCGACTTCATCGAGGAGCTCCTGACCTGGTCCCGTGGGCGGTCGATCTACCTCATCACGCTGGCCCGTCCCGAGCTCCTCGACCGCCGGCCGACCTGGGGCGCCGGTCAGCGCTCGTTCACATCGCTCTCCCTCGCTCCGCTCCCGGACGAGGAGGTCGCCAGCCTGCTGGCGGGCCTCGTGCCCGGGATCCCGGACGGCGCGCTCCGCGAGATCGTCGAGCGCGCCGAGGGCATCCCGCTCTACGCCGTCGAGACGGTCCGCATGCTCCTGAACGACGGCCGGATCGAGCGGGATGGCGACACATTCCGTCCGGTCGGAGACCTCAGTCACCTGGCCGTACCCGAGTCGCTGCACGCCCTGATCGCCGCACGCATCGATGGCCTTGCGCCGGTGGAGCGAACGCTCGTGCAGGATGCGTCGGTGCTTGGGCTGTCCTTCAGCCAGGCGGCGCTGACGGCGGTGAGCCGCGCTGCGCCCGACGAGCTGCAGCCGATGGTCGAGCACCTCCTCCAGCGGGAGGTGTTCACGATCGACGAGGATCCTCGTTCGCCGGAGCGCGGCAACTTCCGCTTCGTCCAGGGGCTCCTGCGCGAGGTCGCCTACGGCACGCTGGCGCGGGACGATCGCCGAGCGCGGCACCTGGCGGCGGCTCGCTACTACGAGGCGCTCGGCGACGACGAGCTTTCCGGTGTCCTGGCACAGCACTACGTCGACGCGTACCAGGCCCACCCAGACGGTCCCGAGGGAAGGGCCGTGGCCGCCCAGGCGCGAGTTGCCCTCCGTGGGGCTTCGCAGCGCGCGGCCGACCTCGGGTCGCACCGGACCGCGCTTTCGTATCTCGAGAGCGCAATGCCGATCGTGGATGACCCCGACGAGGAGCTCGACCTGCGCGCGCTGGCGCACTCGGCCGCCGGCTCGGCCGGGCTCATGGACGCCGCCCTGACCCATGGCGAGCGAGTGGTCGAGCTGGCCACGCAGCTCGGACGAGATCTGGACCGGCGGATGGCGATCGCTCGGAACGCGGACATCATGCTCGAGGGTCGACAGGCGCAGTCTCTCGAGCTCCTCAAGCAGGCGTTGGAGGAGCCCGGGATGGACCCCGGCGCTCCCGGCTACATCGACGTGGTCACCGTGCTCGCCAAGGCCGAGATGCGGGTGCTGAACGACGGTCGGGCGGTCGAGCTGACGGACCACGTTCTTCCCGTTGCCCGCGTACCGGAGGACAACCAGCACATTGTCGACCTGCTGATTACGCGCGGCGTGTCGCTCGCGAATCTCGGTCGCAGCGTCGAGGCGGAGATCACGCTCATCGGCGCCCTGGACGTTGCCCGGCGGCTGGGGCTCCGCGGCCAGATCAACCGAGCCGCCGTCAACCTCGGGTACGCGCTGGCGCAGGACGATCCGATGCGCTCCTTCCAGATCTCCCGCGAGGCGATCGAGGAAGCGAAGCGCCATGGCGTGATCTGGGAGCTGCGCTACATCGTGGGCAACGCGGTCGACGGGGCGATCGAGGTCGGCGAGTGGGATTGGGCCATGGACATCATGTCGGAGCTGGACCCGCTCTTCACCGAGACCGCGGAGCGCATCTGGTTCGGAACGTTCTCGAGCGTCATCCGTGCCTACCGGGGCGAGGATGTGCGGAACGAGGTGCAGGAGATCTACGAGGTTTCACGCCAGTTCGACGACCTCCAGTACAAGGCGGTCGGCGCCTACGGTCTCGTCGCCGATGCCCTCGTGCGCGGCGAGCTCCAGGAGGTGATCCGAATCTCGGAGGAGACCATGGGGCTGAGCGTCGCGGGATTGGACGGCGGCATCTACGGTGCACGCGCCGCCGCGTGGCTGGGCGATGCGGCCGCGCTACGTCGCTTCCGCGATGGCTACGCCGCGGGGCCGGGCGGCCGCCGCACGGAGGCCCTCCTGGCGACGATGGACGGCAGCCTCGCCACGCTGGAAGGGCGGACGAACGACGCTCGTGCCCTCTTTGCCGATGCGCGACGAATCGGCCTGGAGCTGGCGTGTCCGTACTGGGTCGGCTGGATGGGCCTGGATATCGTCACCATGGGGGCGCTGGAGGCCGAGGATCGCCGACGCGCGGCCGAAGAGGCTCGGCAGGTCTTCGCGCAGCTTCGCGCAGCGGCGCTCCTCGACCTGCTGGACGACGCGGTGACTCGCGATGAGGCAATCCGCCCGCCGCATTCGACGCGGGATCGGGATGGCGCCTCGGAGCCGGTCACGGCCTCGGACGAGGTCGCGCAGACCGGCAACCCGTCTGCCTGACCCTCGTTTGGGGTTGCCACTGACTCGGTGCCAGGCGTAGCCTGCGGACAGTTCCGACGGGAGGCAACGACGCGCGGCCGGTTTCCTGGTCGCCCGCCTTCCTGCCTGGCGAGCCGCGCGTCAGCCAATGGCGAACCCGACCCGTCGCCGAGGGGAGGAACCCCATGCAGCGCGATCGAGCGACCGACCTTGCGCGAGCCACCGGCTTCGGACGACGAATCAATCGACGGCAGTTCCTGGCGGGCGCCGCGGGGGCGGGGGCCGGCCTCATGGCGGGTGGCGTCCTGGGCATCGGCTCCAGCCTGGTGCGAGCCGCGCCCTTCAATGGCCCGGACGAGTCGGCGCCATGGTTCGAGCGGACGATCCCCGAGCTCGGCGACCTCATGGCATCCGGGGAGCTGTCCAGCCGCGAGCTCACGCAGGCGTACCTCGGCCGCATCGGCCGCCTCAACCCGCTGCTCGGCGCCGTGATCGAGACGAGTCCCGACGCCACGGGCGTGGCGGCGCAGCGCGACGCGGAGCGCCGGCGCGGCATGATCCGCGGACCGCTGCACGGCATCCCGGTGCTGCTGAAGGACAACATCGCCACGGCCGATCGGATGGAGACGACCGCCGGCTCGCTGGCGCTGGTGGGAACCCGGGTCCCCGGCGATGCGCCGTTGGTCGCCAACCTGCGCGCCGCCGGAGCCGTCATCCTGGGCAAGACGAACCTCAGCGAATGGGCGAACTTCCGCGGCTTCCCGCCGACTGACTTCCCGTTCGCCACGAACTACCTGAACGGATGGAGCGCTCGCGGCGGCTTCACCCACGATCCGTACCTGCTCGGCTTCGACCCGTGCGGCTCGAGCTCCGGCTCCGGCGTCGCGCCGGCTGTGAACATGTGCGCCGCCGCGGTCGGCACCGAGACGGACGGCTCGATCGTGTGCCCCGCCGGCAACAATGGGATCGTCGGCCTCAAGCCGACCATCGGCCTCATCAACCAGGCCGGCATTGTCCCGATCGCCCATTCCCAGGACTCGGCCGGACCGATGACCCGGACCGTGCACGACGCCGCGATCATGCTGAACGTCATGCGCTCGCCGTTCGGACCGGTGCTCGGTCAGCCGCTTCCGGCCGACTACACCGCGTTCCTGAACCCGTCCCTCGAGGGGCTCCGCATCGGCATCGAGCGTCGGCAGTTCCTGCCGGAGTATTTCGCCCTCGAGCCGATCAACGCGGTCGTCGAGCAGGCGATCGCCGCCATGGCCGATGCCGGCGCCGCGATCGTCGATCCAGTGGACACCGGCGACACCTTCGAGTGGTTCGACGCCGAGTTCCTCGTCCTCATGCACGAGTTCAAGGGCGACATCGCCGGCTACCTGTCGGGGCTCCGGCACACCCGTCGCGACACCCGCATGCGGACCCTTGCCGATCTCATCGCCTTCAACCAGGACCACTGCGAGGAGGAGATGACGTTCTTCGGGCAGGAGATCTTCGAGCTCAGCGAGGAGCTCTCGGGCGACCTGTCCGATGCGGACTACCTCGCAGCCCGCAACCTGTGCCTGGACCTCACGCGCACGCAGGGCATCGACCGCGTCATGGCTGAGCACAACCTCGACGCGGTGCTCTCGCCGTCCTACGCGTTCGGCTCGTCGGCGCCGGCCGCCGCCGGCTATCCGGTGATGTCCGTGCCGGTGGGCGTCTCGCCGGAGGGCATCCCCGCCGGCGTCTGGTTGTATGCCGGCTTCCTCCAGGAGCCGCAGCTCCTGCACGTCGGGTATGCGATCGAGCAGCTCCGCAGCCCGCGCGAGCAGCCGGAGTTCCTCGGCGCGGTGCCCGCGGATCCGCCGGACGCCGGGCTGTGCGACGTGAGCACGTCGGCGGCACAGAAGGCGCGGACGGCGAAGGCCCGAGGGAGAGGCGCCATGCATCCGGCCACGGGGCGCGCGATTCGAAAGCACTGAGCCGCCGCTACCGGTGGTCGCGCCGGTCGTGAGCGGTTGACCCGCGGCACGAGTCTACGGGCACCGGAGCGCCGCTGAGGCGAGGTTTCCGGAAGCGGATGACCCGTGCCATGGGCGAGGTGCGCGGGAGGTCGATCAGCAGCGTCCGTTGACCCGCAGGGCGAGTCAACCACGGACGTTGGCGTCGGCCGCACTGACCGGACGATCAGTGGAGGCGGGATCCTCCCCCGCCCTCACCCGGGTCCTCCTCGCCGGCGCCCTCTCGGAGGAAGCGCTCGATGTCGGCGATGAGCTCGTCCCCTTCGGGGAGGCGTGACTCGTCGGCGAGCACCTCGAGGCGCTCGACGTACGCCTTCGTCTGCTCGTCCGATGCGGTGGCCGCATCGAGCAGGTTCCGTCGCTCGAGCGCCCGCGTCGCCAGTTGGCCGACCGGCAGCTCGACGCCCAGGTAGCGGCCCAGCGCGGTGAACAGGGCGATCGAGGCCGTCGGGTAACTGGCGTTCACGTAGTGCGGCACCTGCGCGAACAGCCCGATCGCCGGGATGCCGCCCTCGGCAGCGTTCAACTCGAGGACCGAGAGCGCCGCCGACGGCACGCGGAGAAGGCCGTCCGGCCCCTGGCGAATTCCCTGCGGCAGGAGGCCGGGGGCCGATGCCGTCGCCAGGATCGGCACCGGCCTGGTATGGGGCACGGCGGCCGGGATGGCGCCCATGCTCGCCCAGCTCGCGACCCCGAAGCGGCGGGCCAGGGCCACGACGTCGTCCGCCAGCTCGCGCCATCGGTAGTCCGGCTCCGGCCCGGTGAGGACGAGCAGCTCACGGTCCTCGATCGTGGTGGCCGTGACCGTGAGCCGCGGCCACTCCAGGGTGATCGGCCGGCCGTCCAGGATGTCGAGCGTTGGCCGACGCGCCCGGTAATCGTAGATCGCATCCGCGTCGAAGGTCGCGACCAGGCGGCCGGCGTCCGCGAGCTGGCGCGCCGCGGTGGTGCCCGACGACCCGGCGTCGACCCAGCCCTCGAGGGCGGCGACCATGACCGGGGCGGTAAAGCCGGGGTCGTCCTCGATGCGGTGCAGGGACATCGGCCCAAGTCTACGCGCGGCGCGTCCGGGCGGCTGGCGAGCGACCGGGGTCGTTCGCCCGGATGACCGCAGCGGGAGTAACGTGTCGGACATGCCGAAGGCGAAGAAGGCGGCTGCCGATGCCGCAGCCGATCCGGACAGGCTCATCCGCCAGGCGGCGGGAACCTACCGATCCGCCGACGAGCGGTTTGAGGTGCGGGGCGGCAGCGCGACGGGGTGGTTCCTGGTCGACACGGCGCAGACGAACGACTTCGGGCAGGAGCTGATCCTGGGGCCGTTCGGCACACTCGAGGCCGTCCGCGAGGCGATCCCGCCGGCGCGCTCGTCGAAGGTCACGCCGATCCGGCCGAAGGCCGCTCCGAGCTCGCGACGTCGTGCGAAGGCCGCACCGCCCCCGCCACCCCCTCCGACCTGGATCGACAAGCTGCCGAAGGCCGAGGCGGCCTCCGTGCGACGGCTCATCGCCCAGCTCCAAGAGGCCGGGATCTCCGATGCCGAGGACCTCGTGCGCCGCGACCGGGAGGGCATCGGGCCGGCCGTCGCGACACGGCTGATCGAGCGGCGCCTCGAGGCGATCGTGGCCGAGCTGCCACAGCGCGGACGGGACCAGGTCCGCGAGCTGCTGCGTCGGGCCGCGGAGGCGATGACCGTCGAAGGCCGCGGGTCCGCCGACCTGCCGGGGTGGGCCCTGGTCGAGATCGGCCCGGAGCCGGAGCCTCCCAACCGGCGGATCACGATCCGCGAGCTCCGCGGCCCCTGAGCTGGCCGGTCCACGGTTCGGCCCATGGACAGCGCTCCTCAGGTGCGACGAGCAACGCGGGACGACATCCCGCAGCTCGCCGCCGTGCTCGCCCGGGCCTTCGCCGACGACCCGCTCTTCAGCTATCTGGCCGGGCGCGCCCCCGAGCGGGGCCAGCGGATGCGCGACGGATGGACGGCGATCCTTCGCTTCGCATCGGCCGGCCTTTCGGCCTCCTGGACGACCGACGACCATGCCGGCGCGGCGATCTGGATCCCGCCCGGGCGCTCGGCATCAGGCATCGTGGACCAGCTGCGGATGCTCCCTTCGCTCGCCGAGCTGACCGGTTGGGCCCGCCTTCGGCAGACGTCGGCCGCGCTCGAGATCCTCGAACGGCGCCGGCGCGCGCACGCGCCGATGCCGCACTGGTACCTGTCGGCGCTCGGCGTCGAGCCGGAGCGGCAGGGTGAGGGCATCGGCTCCGCGCTGCTGGCCCCCGTGCTGGCGGAGGCCGATGCGACGGGGGTCGCCTGCTACCTCGAGACCGCCGTGGGGCGCAACGTGCTGCTCTACGAGCGCCACGCCTTCGACGTCGTTGAGGAGCTGGTCCTCCCGAACACCGACGTCCACGGCTGGCTCATGCTCCGACCGGCCACCTCGGCGACGACGGCGGAAGCACCTCGAACGCGTTCCAGTCCGAGCGGATCGGGCTGAACACGTCGATGACCTCGGCGCCCTCGGCTCCGGCGGTCGCCGAGTGTGCCACGCCACCGAGGATCCGCCAGGTCCCGCCCGGTCCGAGAACGCGCTCCTCGTCCCCGACCCGGAAGCGCATCTCCCCGCGGATGACCATCCCGTTCTGTTCAGCCGGATGCGAATGCTCCGGAACGACCGCATCGGGGTCGAGCTCGACGATCGCGAGGGTCACCTGGTCGCCCTCGACGCGCCGGGCGCGGATGCCCTCCCAGACCGCGATCGGCTCCAGCTCCGAGAGGTCCCGCAGATTGCCCATCGACTCCTCCTTCAACGATCCGGCGCTCGGCCGTCCGCAGTTCGACCGCAGATTCCCACGATACGCTGGGCCGTGATGCGCACGCCTCGTCGGATCTCACGGTTGCTGGCCCTCGGCGGCCTGGCCCTCGGTGCCTGCTCTGCCGACCTGCCGCTGTCGACGAATCCGCCCGAGGCATCGGCTTCCGAAACGGCCGCGGCGTCGGCGTCCGCCGCGCCGAGCGATCCTGCGCCGGTCCCGGGCGAGCAGCTGGCCTTCCTGCGCGATCGCGAGCTCGTCATCCTCGACCTCGAGACGGGTCAGGAGTCGGAGACCGGCGTGGTCGATGTCACGCCTCGTGCCTTCGTGCACGACTGGAGATCGGTCATCGGTCTGCAGGCGACCGTGGACAACCCCCATGCCCTCCGGCTGGTGCGCCAGCCGCTCGACGGCTCGGAGGCCGTCGTGCTCGCGGAGACGGTATCCGACTCCGGCTCGCCGTCCCCTGACGGCCGCTGGCTTGCGTTCGGGAGCGACGGCGCCGAGCCGCACGGGATCGTGCTCGTGGCGCTCACGACCGGCGAGGCGACCCAGCTCACCACCGACGGCGCGACCACGCTGGCATGGTCCCCCGACAGCACCCTCATCGCCTATGAGCGGTTCGATCCGGAGACGATGCAGGCGGATCTGCACCTGGTGGAGGCCGCCACCGGAGCATCCCGTCAGCTGACAAATGATGAGCCCGAGGACAGCCCGTTCGGCTGGACCGACGACGGGCGGGCGGTCCTGACCACCAGTCATCGCGGGGGCGACGGCACGAGGCTCGCCATCACGGTCTGGCAGGTTGCCCTCGCGGACGGCGCGCTCACCCACCGGCCGGAGCTCGAGGACGAGGTGATCTCCTTCGAGTTTCCCGCGCCCGATGGCCGATGGTCCGCGCGCATCACGCCGCAGCTCAGCCTCCGGATCGTCGGTGACGGACTCGGCACGGGGACGCGGCTCGGCCGGGGCGACTCAGGCACCCACCTGACCTGGGCCCCGAACTCCGCCTGGCTGGTATGGACGAGCTTCGATGAGGCCGCCAGCAGCAGCGACCTGTACATGGTGCATGCCCCCGACGGCGATCCGATTCAGCTCACGCGGACGCCCGCGACCGAGTCACACCCCGTCTGGGGTCCGATCCGTCACGGCTTCTAGGTCTGGACCCGACCCTCTCGGCGCAGGACCATGAGGGCCAGGCCGGCGGCCGCGGCCAGCCCGGCTCCGCCGAACACCAGGATGCTCCCCCACCGGACGGCGTTCGGGTTGATGAGACCCGGAAGGAACACGTCGAACGCGAGCACGGAGCCGATGGCGCCCACCACCGCCAGCCCGAGGCCGACGATGAACGCCCACGCTTCGCGGTCGCGCATCCCATCGGCGACCTCACCGGCCAGGAAACCGAACACGATGAGCGCGGCGGCCAGGCCACCGCTGAACAGCAGGTAGGTCAGGTCGGTCACTCCACCGAGGCCCATCAGGACCGGCAGCGCAATGAGGCCGAGGCCCCCGCGCAGCCACGTCTTCGCGTACCCGCGAAAGATCACCACCGGCAGGGCGACTACGATGTCCGGAATCGCCTCCGGCGCCTCCTGCTTCGTCGCGACGGCCGCCCGCTGCGCTTCGACCTCCTCCGTGTCGATGCCGCGCCTCGTGCGACAGTGCCAGCACGCCTCGGCCTGCGGGTGGTTCGACTTCCAGCAGACCTGGCAGATCCACCGATCCCCCACGGTCATCGATCGCTCCTGTGCTCGGGTGGGCGAGCCGATTATGCGAGCCGATTATGCGCACTGCCGCACCCGGGCGGGCACCCCTTGCGCATCGGTCAATATCCGTTTACGTTAGCTGAGCAACACCCGTGCAGAGGCCGCCCGCTTGCCCCGACCCAGCCGTGCGACCGGTCCCGATCCGTTCGAAGCGCTCGGCGATCCGCGACGGCGCGCGATCCTGACGCTCCTCGGCGACGGCCCGCGCGCCGTCGGGCAGCTCGCCGACGCCCTCCCCATCAGCCGGCCGGCCGTCTCGTTCCACCTGCGCCTCCTCAGGGAGGCCGGCATGGTGGAGGAGGAACGGCGCGGAACGAGGCGGATCTACCGGCTCCGGGAGCAGGGCATCGAGGCCGTGGCACGCTACCTCGAGACCGTCTGGGGCGAGGCCGCGGGCCGATTCCGCCTCCTGGCCGAGAACACGGACTCCGACCGATGACGACCCAGCCGGTCGCCCCGATCGAGCCGCTGCGCCTCGCGTTCCGGGTCCGGTGCACGCCTGGGCACGCGTTTATGAGCTGGACGGAGCGGATCGCCGCCTGGTGGCCGGCCGACCACACCGCCTCCGGCGAGCCGAACCTCCGGGTCGTCCTCGAGGGCCGCGTCGGCGGCCGCATCTTCGAGCGGACGGTGGCCGGAGACGAGCACCACTGGGGCGAGGTGCTGGCCTGGGAGCCGCCGCATCGGCTCGTGTACTCCTGGCACCTCCGCCGCGACCGGGCCGATGCGACCGAGGTCGAGATCCGCTTCCTGCCCGATGGCGATGCGACGCGCGTCGAGATCGAGCACCGCGGCTGGGAGCGTCTCGGCGCCGAGGGCGCCGAGTGGCGCGACCGCAATCTCGGCGGCTGGAGCACGATCCTCCCCCACTTCATCCGAGCGGTCGCACCGGCCGCCTCGCCATCCCCGTTCGGAGGTTGACGCATGAGCGGCCGTGGCACGAAGGACGATCCCTGGGTTCTGAAGACGGCTCCCGGCACGAGCGACTACACGATGTACCGCGACGACGCGGCCGATCCCCCACAGCTCGTGTGCCAGGTGGGCTCGACAAAGCTCGCGTACCGCGCGTCGGCGATCGAGCATCTCCATGCCTGGCTGAAGCAGCAGGGCGACTGGGTGCCACTCGGTGCCGCCGATGAGCAGAAGGCGGCCGCCGAGGGAACCGTGGAGGCGTGGGGGCGCGCGTCCTCGAACCCCGTCGGCGGGTGGTATGGGCTCCGGAAGGGCTACCGCGGGCGGTTCGGGATGTACCTGCCACCGCTCCTCGAGGCCCTGGGCCTCGCCGAGCTGGAGCACAACCCGCGGAACAACCGGATTCGGGCTCGCTGACCGGGGGTCTCCCTCCGGTGCGACCTGGATATCGATCCGCTCGCGGCACATTGTCCGACTCGACGAGTCCCGAGTCGGATAACGGTCGCCGGGCGGCCAGTAATGGGGAGGTTTCGCGGCGGAGCGCGCAGAAGCGAGCGTGCAGCCGCCTCCTCCGGCCTGGATCCGCCACGTCCTGGCCTGATGGCGGCACATTGTCCGACTCGGGATCTGTGCGAATTCGGAGGCGACGGCCGCCTACGCAGCGACGGCCGCCTACGCGGCGATGGCCGCCTACGCGGCGACGGGCGCCTCTGCCATGGGCCGTTGCACGGCGCGCAGCGCCGCCCAGGCGGTCCCCACGGCCCCGATGCCGACGATGACGGCGGTGATGCCGAAGCCCAGGCCGAGGCCGAAGCCGAGGGCGATGAACCCCAGAAACGCGGGTCCCCCGCCGAAGGCGAGGTCCAGGAACAGGCTGGTAGTGCCGAGCGCCACGCCCGTCTCGGAGGGCGGGACGCGCTCGATGATGGCGGCGAAGAAGGCCGGCGTCGTGAACGCGACCCCCACGGCGCACAGCGCGGCGCCGACGTAGAGCCCTGCCACGGTCGGCACGAAGCCGATGACGGCCAGGCCGACCTGGATGAGGCCGAGCGCCGCCGCCGCCAGCCGGAAGGGAGGCACCCGGTCGGGCAGGGTTGCGAAGACGATCCGCGCCCCGATCACGATCGCCCCGAACAGGAGGAGCACCGGCCCGCTCCCGTCCATGCCGAGGCGCTCCGCCCAGATGGCCACGAACCCGAGGAAGGCGGCCATGCCGAAGACTCCCATGAACAGGCCGATCGACGGCAGCAGCGCCCGCCGATGGAGCAGGCGGAGCGGTCCGGGGTCCGCCACCAGGGTCGCCGACTCGCGCATGGCAAAGGCAAGCGACCCGGCAAGGACGCACAGCGCTGCCGCACCGATCCAGGCCAGCCCGTAACCGCCCCACGCCACGAGCAGCTCGCCGGCGCCCGGACCGAGCGCGATGCCGAGGTAAAGCGCCAGCGAGTTGTAGCTCAGCGCCTCACCGGCGCGGCCGGGCGGCGCGAGGTCGGCGACCATGGCAAAGCCCGCCACGAAGAAGAACGCCTCGGCCACGCCGAGCAGCAGCCGGAGCACGATGAGCACAACGAGGTCGGTCACCAGCAGGTGGGCGGCGATCACGATCGCGGCGAGGATGGCGCCGCTGACCAGCAGCGGCCGCCTGCCCCGCACGTCGGCGGCACGACCGGCGAATGGCCGCAGCAGGAGCGCGGTGACGCTGAACGCGCCGATGGTGATCCCGACCCCCGCCTCGTCGGCGCCCAGCGGTCCCGCGGCGAAGAGCGGCGTGGTGGGGATCAGGATGCCCGCGGCAGTGAAGTACGCCAGCTCCGCGATGCCCAGCGCGATGAAGGCCGGCGTAAGGAGCCGGCCGCCGGTGCCCGGGCGATCCGTGCCGAGAGTCATGGTCGTGCCACGAAGCATCGGAGCCGGGGGGCGCGCCCGTCAAGCCCGAGGGCGGTACCCTCCGCAGGCAAGCCGCAGTGGTTCACAGGCAAGATGCAGCCAGCCGTTCCGAGCAACCAGAGGAGCCGATGAACACCCGATCGACCGCCGATGGCTTCTCGACCTGCCGCCGTTGCGGCGCTGACCTTGCCGATGGCGCCGCCTTCTGCGCCGAGTGCGGGGCGCCCTCCTACGCCACGCCGCCGTCGGCCAATCGAGGCGAGCGAGGTCGAACGGCGGCCGCGCGGCCCTGGTGGGTGCCGTTCGCGATCATCCTCGGCGGGATCGCGGCGATCGGCGGTGGCGCGCTGCTGGCGGTGGCCCTTGGCGACGGCAACGGAGTGGCCACGGACCCGAGCGCCACGCCATCGATGAGCGCCGCTGTCTCGGCCTCAGCCGGGGCCTCCGCGGAGCCGTCGGAGGAGCCCACGCCGAGCCCCAGCCCGTCGATCCAGGAAGCTCATGTCATCGCGAATCGCTCGATCGTCGAGGTCGCGGGTGACGCGCTCAACCTCAGGCAGCAGCCGAGCCAGAGCTCGAGCATCCTGGCCGAGCTGCCTCCGGGCCGCCGGCTGTTCACCATCGGCGAGCCGACCGATGCCGGCGAGCTCCGCTGGTACCGGGTCGGCGTGGTGGCCGGGCCAGCCTGCGACGCCGACTGCAACCTCGTCGGACACGTCGCCACACCCGCGGCGGCGGACGAGGACCCATGGATCACCGAAGTCACCATCGACTGCCCATCGTCACCGATGACGGCCGAAGCGCTTGGACGGCTCGCGTCCCTCGAGGCACTGCACTGCTACGGCCGCAACGACATCGTCGTCACCGGCACGATTGACACGCCCTGTTGCGACTCGCCGAACCCGGTCGCCATCGCCCCTGCCTGGCTGGCAGACGGCGCGCATCCGTTCATCCAGCTCTCCGGGCCGGCGTCCTACGTCGTCGAGTTCAGGCCACACCCCGACGCCGGGCTCGAGAGCCCGGAACGCGGCGACGTCGTGAGGGCAACCGGCCACTTCGAGGATCCGGCGGCCACCTCCTGCCGGGCGTCCGTCGACGAGGCGTTCTTCGAGGGCCAGGCGAGTCCCGAGCCGGTGCAGCTTCCCGATCCCGCGCGCGTGATCCTCGACTGCCGGGCGACGTTCGTGTGGACGGATTACGAGGTCACCGGCTTCGAGGACCTCGGTCCATGCTGTGGATGGCTGAGCCCGGCAACCTCGCTGGATCCGCGGGACCGGCGCTCGTGATCTTGCCGGACTGGTCGTCGAGCCGATAATCGGCGCACGCACCTGCGCCAGCCCAGATCCGTAGGAGGGATGATGTCAGCCGAGCGCCCGGACCCTGCCGCAGCGAATGCGACCGTCGTCGCCCCGATGAGCAGCCCGGTCGTCTCGATCGACGATCCGCGAGCGATCACGATCCTGACCACCGAGCACTGGAGCCTGCTGTCGGCTCGCTCCCTCGCCTACAACGAGGCCTTCGTTCGATGCGGGATGTTCCTCACGTTCCTGTCGATGTCGTTCGTGGCGCTCGCGCTCTTCTCATCGGCGATGTCCTTCGGCGACGATTTCCTGACGGTGGCCGCCGTCCTGCTCGCCTTCGACTTCATCATCGGCCTGACGACCTATGCGCGGATCATCGGGGCCAATCTCGACGACATGCGCGCCGTGCACGGCATGGCCAGGATCCGCCACGGGTACACGCAGATCGCCCCGCTCGTGGCGCCCTACTTCACGACCGCGATCCACGACGACCCGGCCGGGGTCGGCCTTGCCTACGGCGACCAGCCGACGGCGTTTCCCGGCGTCCTGTTCTACGGCCTGACGACCTCGGGCGGGATGATCGGCCTGATCCTCGCGCTCGTCGGCGGCGTGGAGGCCGCGGTGCTCGGACTGCTCGCCGGCATCGACGCCAACGTCGCCCTCTTCCTCGGGATCGGCGGATTCCTGGTCGTGCTTGGCGCGCTCATCGGGATCACCGTCGGGCGCGTGCCCGGCGAGCAGCGGCGGCTGCCGGTCCTGTTCCCGTCGCCTCCATCCGCAGAGGCCGATGCGTCCGCCGAGGCGGTGGATCGGAGCTGAGGGCCGGGGGCCCGAGTCGGATACGGTCCCCCTGCCGGCCAATCGTCCGGCTCGAGAGTGGCCCACTCGGACAACGTGCCCTCAGCCGCGCAATTGAGGGAGGATCGCCCGTCTGAGCCCGGGATCTACGCTCAGGGGGCGGCAGTTCGACGCACATTTCGTCCCGTGAGGTGCGGCCACGGGCTCATTGTCCGAGTCCACGACGGGACCGCCAAGCAGGGCGCTCGGCCCCATCCGGCCCCTGCGCAGGTGACCGATGGCCCCCCTTGCTTGGGTCCGGGTGTCACATGCGCCCGGCGCCCCTCGCTGGCCATCCTGTTCACGGGGAATGAAGCAGGTCTCAACAGGCACGAGAGGGATACTCCAATGACTGGTCGCTTGCGAGGACTCGGAATCGTCCTCGGCATCATCGGCTTCGTCTTCGTCGCAGCCGGTGCGTTCGCATTCATGAAGACGCAGGAGGGATACACCTCCCTCAACAAGTTCAGCGCGGCGCAGGGCGTCGAGCTCAGCTACAACGACGACGGACAGCTCGTCGACCGCGGCGAGACCGCAGGGGCGGACGCCATCATGGCGCTCCTGACCGATGAGTGGGGCTACCCGGTCGTCACCTCGGAGCTGGATCCGGCCGACCCGGTCGTCAACACCGGTTCCGAGTACATGTACCAGATGGCCACCGTCGCCTATCACACGCTCAACGGCGTGCAGACCATCGTCCTGGAAGAGGACGTCGAGTACAACGGCGAGCTCTTCGCCGCAGGCACGTACGAGTTCCCGGTCGATGGACGCTACTGGGCAGACTTCGACCGCGAGCATCCGCTCGAGGGTCCGGCGCGGGCGCAGGCCTGGACCGGCGTGGCACACGCTCTGATCGCTGAGCTCGGTGTCGGCACCTCGACTGCCGCGGCTCTGCAGCTGGGACTGGCGCTGGCGGGCCTGTTCGCAGGCGTGGGCGGCACGTTCATCCTGGCGGGCGCGGGCCTCGTGTGGGCCACCCGGGCCGAGAAGGCTGCAGTGCCGGTCCTCCGCCCGGCGGGCGTGACCGTCTGACGCCGATGAGCACCCCGTCCTGAGGGCCGAGCCCTTCAGGAGCCTGTTCGGCCGGCGAGTGATCCCCAAGAGGGGACGCTCCCCGATCGGACAGGCTCTTCGGCGTGTCCGCGTCCGCATCGTCAGCGCGGGTTGCGGGCGCCGGTTCGGGTTGCCCGCCGACGGGAGGATTGACCGAGATGTGGCTGGTACTTGCTCGTGGGCGGGTGCGACAGCCAGCGGACGGCCCAACCTGCCCGCCAGCGTGGCCAAACGTCCGGTCGGTGCGCAACATCGGCCAGTAAGTGGCCGATCCTCCCGCCCACGAACCAGGCGGGCTGAAGACCGGCCCGAGTCCTGCATCAGGGGCCTCGAAGCACCGCACGGAGCGACCACGGAATGACCCACAGCGATCCAAGGCAGGGCACCGATCCTGGCATCGAGCACGAGGAACACCACGAGGTCGGCCGCCACACCGGGATTGACGAGCCGATCCACAACGGGCCCGGCGGGATTGCCTCCGACGTCGAGGCGAACGAGACCCGTCCCGCCGGTCCGGACCTCCGGGCGGAGGACGCGGCGGCGCGGGGCTTCGACCCGGAGACGCCCATGCCCGCGTCCGAAACCGAGGACGGTCCCGACTGACGCGGTGACAGGCGCCGCTCGGACTCCAGAAGCGATCCCGGGTCGGACAATGTGCGGCCCTGTGTACATTGCGCGACAGAAGTAGCCATCGAACCCGCTGATCCACGCTCAGCGCCTCGGCGTCCCCATCAGATCCTCCCAGGAATGTGCGGGATCGGGCCAGTTGTCCAAGTCCGCAGGCCCGGAGTCGGACAACGGCCGGCACCGTGCGCAACATGCGACTCGCCGAGGAGCGCCAACACCCCACGGCCGACGAGGATCGTGGCTAGGACTCGCGGGCCGTCGCCGCCGCGATGACGCGGCGTGCCGATTCCACGCGGGCCAGGCCAGCGAACGCGTCAGTCGCGATCGCCTGGCGGACCGCGTCCTCCACGCGGGCGCCAACCGAGGCAGCCAGGCGGCGTCCGACCCACCCGGCGTGCAGGGCGAGAACCCAGCCGAGCAGCGCGGAAGTGATCACCGCGGCCGCCAGCAGGACGAGGGGCATGGGCAACGGCCCGAGGACCGGCACCTCGAAGGTGGCCACCGGCACGCCACCGCCGGAGACGAAGAGCACGACGATCCAGGCGACCGCGAAGACCAGCACTGCCCCGACCGCCACCTGGAGCACCCCGATGACCGGCCACAGCGCCGATCGCGGGAGCTGGAATTGCGACGCTTCCGATCGGGTGAGCCGATCGATGGCACGCGTAACGTCGGCCTCGGCCGAGGGAGCCCCGAGCGCCTCGAGCACGCGCCCGCGGCTCGCCGGCGGCAGCGATGCGGCCGCCTCGCCGAGCGCCGCCCGCAACGGGTTCAGCACGCGCCCCAGTGCGCCCCGGTTCCGCCACGCGGCGAGGTGGGCGGCCGGATCGGCGCTGCGCCGGCGTTGGCCGGTGAGGGTCCCGACCAGGGTAATCACGCGTCCCACGAAGGAGCCGCCGCCCAGCCGGGCCCGGTACAGGACCGCGGATTGGATCTGGCGGGCCATGCCGGCGGGATCGACGAGCTCCCGGGCCCCGGCCACCGCCTTGGCCATCTGGGCTTCGCATGCCGCGTCCGGCAGGAGCGGCCGATACCCCTCGTCGGGCTGGAGCCCCACGGCTTCGGCCAGGTCGGCGGCGGCGTCGGCGCGATCCGCCTCCAGCTTGGAGGCGACGATGACCTTGGCGTGCGCCGCATCGGCGAGCGAGGCGCGGAGCGCGTCCACGCCCTCGCCGGTCGTGGCGGACACCACGTGGAGCACCGGGCGCGGGATGCCGGCGGCGATGAGCCGGGCGCGGAGGTCGTCCGCGACGAGGCGGCGATCGGCCTCCGACAGTCGGTCGGCCTTGTTGAGCACGAAGCGCAGGCGCTCAGCGTGCGGCGCCAGAGTGCGCCAGTACGCGTGCATGCGCGCGTCGTCGTACTTCTCCGGGTCCACGATCCAGGTGACGGTGTCGATCCGCGGCAGCAACGTGTCGACCGTCGCGCGGTGGTCCATCTTCACCGAGTCGACGTCGGGGAGGTCGAGGATCACGACGTCCGCCAGCCGCTTCGCCTCGTGTGGCACGACGCGGGCGACCTTCAGCCACTCGAGCAGCGGCGCCACCTCGTCACGGCGCTTGGCGGCCGCCCAGGCCACGGGATTGTCGGTCGTCGGGCGCACTGCCCGCACCTCGCTCACCTCCGTCCCGGCCAGCGCGTTGAGCACCGACGACTTCCCGACGCCCGTGCCACCGGCGAGCGCCATGACGTACACCTCGCCCCCGAAGCCGGCGCGCCGGCCGACCCGCCGCGCCACCGCGCGGGCTGCCGCCGCCTCCTCCTCGAGGCCGATCGACCGGGCGGCCTCCACGGCCTCCCGCAGCCGCCCCAGTCGTTCGTCGAGCGGTCCGCCCTCGTTCACGCCGGCACCATGGCGGCCACGCGCCGAGCGGCATCCCGCAGCTGGCCGGAGAGCGCCGGGTCGCCCGTGCTGCCCAGAGCGTCGGCAAAGCGCTCGCGCTCCTCGGTGAACGCCGCGTCCAGCAGGCTGACGAGCTCACCCCGCGCGCGACCGACGAACGCCGCGACATTCGCCTCTCCGAAGATCGCCTCCAGCAGCTTCTGGTTGACGACGGCGGTGGCGGCCGTGATCCCCACCTCGGCGCCGGTCAGGCCGCCGGTGTGCACGAAGACCGCGAGGATCGCGCTGGTGCCGACGACGTTGACGCCGAGGCTCGCAGCCTGCGCCCAGCCCTTGCGCTGCGCGCCGAGGTCGCGGATCCGGTCGCCGATGCCGGCCGCCCATCCCTCCAGGTCGCCCTCGAGGCGGGCGCCCAGGCCCGGTGAGGCGCGCCACAGCTCCTCCATGCCCTCCAGCGCCAACGCGCCGTACCGGTCCTCCGACCAGGCCGATGCGGTCACCTGCGCCGCGGTGTCGGCATGCTGCACCGCCAGCGCCACGAGATCCGCGAAGGCGGCCTCCCGCACCTCCGTGGCCGGTGCCGGCGGCCTCGGCTGCACGAGACTGCGCAGCGCCGCCGCGATGCGGCCGATGCCCTGCGCCAGGAATCGAGCCACCTGACCGGCGCCGATGAAGTCCTGCCATTGGCGAAGCACCTCGGCGCGGAGGAAGGTGCCGTTCCGCAGCTCGCCGTCGAGCGCGGCCCGCGTCTGCGTGTAGGCGCGGTCGGCGGTCGCGCGCAGCTCGGCGACTGCCCGCTGCTCCTCGTCGATCTGTCCGGCGATCGCCTCGACCGCCTCGGGCACGCCGCGGAGCGCTCCCGCCAGGCCACGCCGTGCGAGCTCGCGACGGTCGGCGTCCGATGCCACCAGCGCGTCGAGCGCGTCGCGCACCGGCGCAATGGCATCCGCGTCCAGCGCGTCGCGGACGGGGTCGAGCGCCCCTTCCGGCACGGTCACCACGTCGAGGGCGCCAGCGGTCGCGCCCTGCTCGGTCATCCTGCCGCGCTCGAGAAGCGCGCGATAGTCGCGCAGCACGGCGTCGGCGTCATCGGCCTCGTCGGGCAGGCGGTTGAGCACGGCCAGCAGCGGTACCCCGCGGATTCGGGCACGACCCAGGACCTCCCAGGGGACGAGGTCTGCATAGCGGGTGGCGGTCGTGACGAAGATCACGAGATCGGCGACCTCGAGCAGCTCGAGCGCCCGCTCGCGGTTGTCGGCCTCCACGCTGTCGAAGTCGGGAGCGTCAACGAGGACGAGCCCGCGCCGCGCACCCTCGTCGACCCGAAGCTCGAGGCCCGAGCGCTCGGCGACGCCCGCGATGCGGCCGCCGAGGTCGTCGCGGTGGCCGATGGTGATCGGGCGGCGGGTGGTGGGCCGAAGCACTCCAGACGGGCTGACCTGCCTGCCTGCCAGGGCGTTGAGCAGGCTCGACTTCCCGCTGCCGGTCGAGCCGAGGATCACCACGAGCAGCGGCGCGTCGAGATCGGCGGCGCGTGGGAGCAGGTACTCCTCGACGTGCCGCCGCAGGGCATCGGCGCGGGCCTCCCGCTCCGCCCCCGGCGCGCTGGCCGCACGACGGCGGAGGGCGGTGGCCAGCGTCAGCAGCGGCTCGGCTGCAGCCCGGCCTCCCGCCCCGGCTGGTGATGGGTTATCCACGGCGAGTTCACTGTGCACGAGCCGCGCCGTGCGTGCAGCCCGGATCGACGTGCCGCATCTGGCCCCTCGCGGCGCTGACCGGCATCGGCGCCGTGGCGAACGTCTCGAGCGTGCCTGCGCGCCGAGCCCGCCTGGGGCCGGTGGCGCCGGCGATCGCCGCGTGCTTGGTGGTCGTGGCGATCGGCGCCTGACGACCTGCACCGGGGCACGCGGACTGCAGGACCTGGCGGCACGTTCCGATACGAGGTGGATACCGATGCGAGCCGTTGATTGTCCCTGCGGGGAGCCCCTGCAGGCGCGAAACGACACCGAGCTGATGGAGGCGCTGAAGCAGCATACCGACCGGGAGCACCAGGGCACGTACAGCGACGCCGACCTGCGCGTGCTGATCGACACGACCGCGTACGACGCGGCCCGTGAAGGGGTGACCCACTAAGTCTTCCGACCTGAGCGACGTGGTACGGATCTTGCTCGCCCGCCGGGCGATCGAGGGGGGTCGCATCACGCATTCCGGCGCGGCGGGTGATCCGCGGCGCCCGGAGGAGGAGAGGGAGTGTCCGGTTCGGGTTGGGCCGCGCCGACCAGAGGCATGCGGGCCTCGGTTCGGCGCGGGTTCGTCGTGGGTGCAGTCATTGCACTCGTCGTGTCGAGTGCCGCGCTCGCGGCCACCGCCACGCTGTCGATCGATGCCGTGGGTGGCCAGCAGGTCCAGAACGGACGAGTGAGGACGCCGGTCTCGGGAACCGTCGAGGTCACCGGCCGCGCGTCGCTGGAGGACGCGACGCCGCCGTCGGCTGAGTCCGCGCCGCTCGTCGCCGACGCCGGCGACTCGCCGTTCGTCGCCGCCGGCGACCCGGCGACGCTCATCGGGATGGGCTTCGGCGGGTCCGAACCGTACACCTTCGCCTGGTGGACCGATGCGGGCGCCATCACCGGCGCCGATGCGCCGACGGCCGAGCTCGACACCACCGGCCTGGCGGCCGGCCTCCACGCCGTGACCCTTGCGGTCACCGATGGCGGCGGCACGACCGCGTCCGACACGGTCACCGTCGTCGTGTTCGAGTCCGAGGAGGTGACCCTCCTCGACGAAACGCAGCTCGACGTCGGACCCGGGGTGGTCGGCGCGGGCGCACCCGGCTCCTACGAATGGCCATTCGAGGTCACGGCCGGGACGACCCGCATCGACGCGGTGATGACCCACGGCCTGCCCACGAACGACTACGACCTCAAGCTGTTCGACCCGGCGGGCAACCAACGCGCCTTCCCCGGGGAGTTCATCCCGAACACCGAGGAGACGGCCTCGCTGGCCGACCCGGAGCCGGGCACCTGGACCGCGGTGGTCGAGAAGTTCGCGACCGCGGCCGACGAGATCCGCGTGATCGTGACGGCGACGGTCGCCATCGGGGGCGACCCGCGCCCGCTCGTCGACGCGGGCGGCCCGTACAGCTTCGCGCTTGGCACGGCCCAGGGGCTCGACGGCACGCTCACCGGCGGCACGGCCCCGGTCAGCGCCGGCTGGGACACGGACGAGGACGGCGTCCTCGACCTCGACGGCGTCGACGCCACCGCCGACCTCGGCGAGGGCCGGCACCTGGTCACCCTCAAGGCGACCGGAGCCGATGGCCTCGAGCGACGAATGACGACGTCGGTCCTCGTCGCCGACCAGGCGCGCCTGGCGGCCGAGACGACGGCGATCACCGTCATCGGCATCGCAGACACCGGCATCAACCCCTATCACCTCGAGTTCGGCGCCACGACCTATCCGGACCCGGACGTGCTGGCGCTGACGAACAACTTCACGCGGCACCCGTCCGAGTATCTGCCGGGGTACCCGGCCGATGCCGAGGCGATCCCGATCACGCTGGGCCAGGGCTACTTCCCGGCCGCCGACGAGCCGCTGTGGTCTCCGGATAACCTGCAGGAAGGCACGCTGTACTGGATCCCGGGCACGAAGATCGTCGGTGCGTGGGACGCGGGCAACGCGGCCTCGCTCACCGAGGAGCTCGTCGACGGTCGTCCTGACAGCCACCCGATCCTGGACGAGAACGGGCACGGCTCCGGGTCGGCATCGGTCTCGGCCGGCAACCGCTACGGATACTGCCCGACCTGCCTGCTGATGATCGTCGAGAGCCTCGACGAGTCCGTGGCCACCCAGTTCGGATGGGTCGACATCACCAGCCACAGCTTCGGCTACATCGCCGGGCTGCCGATCGGCCTCGTCAACGGGCCGAATATCCCGACCCGCGATGCCACGGAGCGCGGCCAGACCGTGCTCTTCGCCGCCGGCAACGGCATCGGCAACGCGTTCGACGTTCCACAGTCGACCTACGTCTCGGACCAGACCGGCCCCGACTGGAACGTGGTGGTCGGAGCGATCCGGCGCGACAACCAACGCGCCATCATCGGTGACGGGATTCCGGTCCACATCAGCGCCTGGGGCGACGGCAACCTGCCGTCGGCGTGCCGCACCGGGACCGTCGGACAATGCGCGTTCGGCGGCACATCAGCCGCGACGCCGTACACGGCGGGCGTCTTCGGCACCGTGCTGACCGAGGTCCGCCAGGCGATCGGCGACGGCGCCGCCGGCCAGAAGCCGGGTCAGGTCGTGGCCGAGGGCATCCCGGTCGAGGCCAGCGTGTACCTGGCCGATGGCAGGCTGACCCGTGCCGAGCTCCGCGAGGCGGTGCTGAAGACGGCCTATCCGCTGAACACGGAGAACGCGCCATCGCCGTTCCCGTACCCGGCCACCGCCCCGTACACCGGCGACCCGAACGTGCTGTTCGAGGGCTACGGGGCGGCCAGCCCGAACGGGGCCGACCGGGCGACCGCGGTCCTGCTCGGCGAGATGCCGATGCCCGAGCGCCCATTCGAGGACGAGTTCTTCGCCCTCGATCGAGCGGTGCGCGACACGATCTACGGCGGCTACGACCGCGACGGCGACGGGGCCGACGACTTCGAGGGCGTCGCCGGCATGACGTTCGACCTCGAGGCGCTGAACAGCGTCGAGGGCGCGATGGCCGCGCTGTCGCGTGTGGCCGAGCTGAACGCGCCCGAGCTCCTGACGCAGGCGCTTGGCGACAACGCGCTGACCTACTTCCTCCACCGGCGGTACACGGCCGATCCGGGCACCGCCGTCAGCTGCACTGACATCGACAACGAGCAGTACATGGACCGCGACGACACCGCCGGCGACCTCGAGCCCTGCTTCGAGTCGCGGGTGACGAGCGTCGCCGCGGCCTACCGGCCGCTCGGCATCTTCGCCTCGACCGACGTGCTCGATGTGCCGCTGCCGGCGGGCTCCATCGTCCGCGTCGACATGTACCTGGCCGGCGAGACGCCATCGGTCATCCGGCCGACCGGCGTGCTGATGGCGACGGATCGCGAGATCGGCATCGGCGAGGGGGCATTCCTGCCGGTGCTCGGCTCCGGCCCTGGCGGGGCCGCGTGCGATGCCCTTGGGGAGGCATGTTGGACGCACTTCGAGCTCACGTTCGAAACGACCCGCCATGCGTTCACCGGCGAGCAGCTCACCTTCCAGGTGCAGCTCATCGGTGCGCGCTCGTGGGCGTTCGGGCACGAAGGCGCACATGCCTCGAAGCTCACCATCGACGTCGCCGACCTGCCGGCCGCGGGGCTGGAGTTCGGCGCCACCATCACGGAGCCGGCGGACGCCTCGGCGGTGACCGATGGCGAGTCGGTGACGGCCGGCGGCAGCTACGCCTTCCCCGACCTCGGCGAGGACCCGACCGGAGCCGGTGACCATCCGACGACCGACCGAGTCGAGCTCTCGCTCGACGATCCATCCTTCGCCGAACCGATCGAGGCCACGCTGGATCCGGAGAGCTCCACCTGGAGCGCCCCACTGGGCGCGCTGCCGCTGGGTGAGCACACCGTCCATGCCCGCGCCGTGCGGGATGGAACGGCATCCGAGGTCGCCTCGTCGACCTTCACCGTCGTCAGCCCGGCCGGCGTCGAGTGGCAGGTGGTCGCCAAGAATGGGGCCACCGACGCCGATGCCTGGCAGGCCGCCGCCGGCTTCGAGGCGTGGAGCTTCGGGTTCGACACTGCCGCGTTCGGCAGGGGGCCGCACACGATCGTCGTGCGCGTGATGCACGGCGACGTGGAGCTCGCGCGCCAGACCGCCGCCGTGAAGTTCAACTAGGGTCGCCCGCGACGGCCGCTCCCGGTCCGCCGGGGGCGGCCACCTGCCGTCCCGGATCCCGCGTGCCACCCCCGGCAGCAGCCGGCCACGCGCTGCACGTCACGTCGACGTAGCGTGCGGCAAGGTTCGAGCGTCAGTCGGCTCGGGCGGGCGTGGCCTGCGCGTCGGTGGCTCCGGACGGCGCCAGCGCACCCGACGACGGAGTCTCGGCATGCTCTGCCGCACCCAGGCGATCGAGCAGCGGCCGCGCACCGACCCCGTCGAACACGGCGCGCGCCTCCACGGCGGCGGCGCGCGCCTCGGCATCGGCCGTCCCGAGCACGGTGACGAGCGTCAGCTGGGCGAGCGCCGCCTCGAATGTCAGGCCGAGCTCTCGCCACCGGCGGACGGCATCGCCGAACCCGGCGAGCGCCTCCGCTCGGCGTCCGGCAAGCCCGGCCAGCACGGCCTCGCCCTCGCGCCGGATGGCGGCGGGCACGCGGCCCGGGGACTCCTCGATGGCCTTGAGCGCATCGGTAACGGCGTCCGCGTCGCCGAGGCCAGCGGCGGCGCGGATCGCGGTCTCGGCAGCGGTGGCGTCCGGCGCAATATTGATCCGGTACGCACGCTGCGCGAGGTCGAGCGCCCGCCGGAGATCACCGCGGGCAAGCTCCACCACCGCATGGGCTTCCGCTACCGAGGAGTGCGCCTGGAGCTCCGTCCAGCCCGCCACGAGCTCGGTCAGCCGCTGCATCTCGGCCTCCACGTCGTGGCCGCGCATGCCCAGGATCTCGGCCCGACGCATGCGGGCTGCCTGGTCGTGCTCGCTGGCCGCGACCGACTCCTCGAGCTCGGGCAGCGCCCAGTCCCAGTCGCCCATTCGGATCGCCAGCTCGGCCGCGTTGCCGATGAGGTAGAAGGCATAGCCGGCCATGCCGAGCTTGCGCGCGAGGTCGAGCCCCTCGCGCGCGGTCCGGTACGCGAGCTGCGGGTCCTCCCCCGCGGCGGCGTAGCTGAGGTTCACCCGGCCGCGCAGCTCGGCCGTCGGAATGCCGGCGGCCGCTGCGGCCGAGACAGCGCCGGTCAGCGTGATGATGCCCTCCCGCGGGCGGCCCAATCCTGCGAGTGCCGCACCGCGGGTGACAAGAAGCTCGAGCAGCTCGCGGGTGAGCTCGAGGCGCTCCGCCATCGGCAGCGTCTCGTCGATGACTCGCAGCGCCTTCCTGCCCTCGGTGAGCAGGAGGTTGGCGCGTGCCAGCTCGCCGGAGATCCGGACCCAGGCCCGGGTGCCCTCGAACTCGCGGAACTCCGCCTGGGCCGCCTCGAGCAGCGCCACGTCCTCCGCCATCTGACCGGTCACGCCGAGAGCGAAGGCGCGGTCGAGGGTCGCGCTCATGATCCGCTCCCTGTCGTCCCCGAGCTCCCGCGCCAGGTCGAGCGCGCGAGCGGTGTGCGCCAGCGGCTCGTCGACGAGCCCGGCGAAGAGCGCCGCGTCGCCGGCCGCAGCGTGGAGGGCGTATTCCTCGGCCGGATCGGTGGTGACCTCCAGCGCCCGCTCCAGGAAGCGGAGCGCCTGGACGAACGAGCCGAGCGACCGCGCACGCTCGGCCGCTCCACGCAGCGCGACACGGGCCTGGGCCGCGACCGCCTCGCCCTCGGGACCCTCCGGCTGGGCTCGGTAGGCGGCCACGTAGTGCTCCGCAAGGGCGCCGGCGATGCCCTCGTCGTCCAGCGTCTCGAAGTAGCGCGCGGCCGCGAGGTGGAGGCGACGCCGATCCTTCTTTGCCAGCGTGCCGTACGCGACCTCGCGCACCAGTCCCTGGACGAAGCCGTACTGGCCTCGTTCGGGCGACCGCGGGTTGGCCTCCACGGTGAGCATCTCGCGCCGCACGAGATCCCGGAGGTGCGTCGCCACCTCGTCGGTCCCGAGCCCGCTGACGGCGGCCACCGCCTCCACGCCGAACGTCTTGCCGATGACCGATGCCGCCTGCAGCAGTGACCGATCGCCCGCTTCCAGCGCATCCAGCCGCGAGGCGATCAGGGCGTGGAGCGACGCCGGAACGGACAGCTCGGCCAGGTTGCCGGTCGGGCGGGCAACTCCGCCCTCGACCGCAAGGCGCCCATCCGCGAGGAGCATGCGGACCGTCTCGACCGCGTACAGCGGAATGCCCTCGGCACGCTCGAGGATCCGATCGACCACCGCGTCGGGAAGGCCGGGCACCAGGCCGGCCAGCAGCTCGCGCATCTCGTCGGCCGTGAGCGGCTCCAGCACCAGCGACGTGAAGTTGCGCCGCCCCGCACCCCAATCGGATCGCCGATCCAGCAGCTCCGGCCGCGTGAGCCCGATCACGTAGATCGGCCGGTCGCGCGTCCATTCCAGGATGTGGTCGATGAAGTCGAGCAGGCCGTCATCGGCCCACTGGAGGTCTTCGAACACCAGGATCACCACGCCCCGCTCGGCGATCCGCTCGAAAAAGACGCGCCAGGCGGCGAACAGCGACTCGCGGTCGGGGCGCTCGTCGACCTCGGAGGCCTCGAGGCCGAGCAGCTGGAGCAGTCGCGGCTCGATCCATCGACGTTCCACCTCGTCGGTCACCCACTCGTCGAGGGAGGCGGCCAGCTTGCCGCGTGCCGTCGCGGGATCGTCGGCCTCGTTGATCGTCGCGCGACTGCGGACCATCTCGGCCAGCGCCCAGAAGCTGATCCCCTCCCCGTAGGCGGGCGAGCGGCCCTGGTGCCAATAGACGACCTCGGTGACCCCGTCGATGTACTTCAGGAACTCCCAGACCAGCCGGCTCTTGCCGATGCCGCCCTGGCCGATGATCGACACCAGCCGCGGCCGCTTCTCCGCACCGGTGGCGACGTGGAAGTCCTTGAGCATCCGCAGCTCTGGGCCGCGACCGACGAAGGGCGCCTCGAGCTGCTCGCTCCTGCCCACGCCGCCGCGCTGGGCGACGACCCGCAGCGCCCGCCACGCGGGCACCGGACTGACCTTCCCCTTCACCGACTGCTCGCCGGCTGGCTCGAAGGCGATCGCCTCGTCAGCCGCCTGCATCGTGGCCTCGCCGACGAGCACCGTCCCGGGTGCCGCGACCGATTGGAGGCGGCTGGCCGTGTTGACGAGGTCGCCCGCCACCATGCCCTGGTTGCTCGCACCGAGGGTCACCGCCGCTTCGCCGGTCAGCACGCCGGCCCGCAGCTGCAGGTCGGCACCGATCTCCCCGCCGATCGCCTCCACCGCCGCCACGAGGTCCAGCGCGCTCCGCACCGCCCGTTCGGCATCGTCCTCGAACGCGGTCGGCGCCCCCCAGACGGCCATGACCGCGTCGCCGATGAACTTCTCGATCGTGCCCCCATAGGAGCCGATGATCTCGGTGGCGGTCGCGAAGTACCGGCTGAGCAGCTCGCGGACCGCCTCGGCATCACGGGACTCGGAGATCGTCGTGAAGCCGACCAGGTCGGCGAAAAGGACCGTGACGAGGCGCCGTTCGGCCGTTGGGGCGGGACCGACGGCCGGGAGCCCAGGCACGATTGCGCGCAGGTCGGAACCGCACTCGCCACAGAACTTCGTGCCCGGCGCATTTGCGGCGCCGCAGGACGGGCATGCCGCGATCAGCGCGGTGCCGCATTCCCCACAGAATTTTCTGCCGTCCTCGTTGGCGGTCCCACACGACGGACAGTTCACGCGTCGTCTCCGTGCTCGGCGGTGCGAGTATCCGCGCGCAGAGCCGTGACGGTCAACGCCGACGTGGCTGGCCGCGAAGATGTTCATCCTCGAGGTGCACAATGGCGCCGGTCATGAGCATCGCCGCGGTCGTCGCCCTCGTCCTCCTCGCGGTCATCGTCGTCTTCCAGCTGGCGTTGGCCCTCGGCGCGCCTTGGGGTGCCGCCGCATGGGGCGGCCAGAATCCGGGGGTACTGCCGACGCGACTGCGGGTTGCCAGCGCGGTCGCGGCCCTGGTCGTCTACCCGCTGATCATCGTGCTGGTACTCTCCGCCGCCGGCTGGGTCGAGGTCCCCTGGCTGAATCGCCTCGGCAGCCTGCCGATGTGGATCCTCGCGGCCCTCCTGGCGGTCGGCGCCCTGGCGAACTTCGCCTCCCGCTCCCCGCGCGAACGGGTCTGGGGCCCGGTGGCGCTGGCGGTCGCCATCTGCTGCGTGATCCTAGCGCTCGGCCCGACGGGAACCGATGCGGCCGAGGCCACTCGGCTCACGCTCCGCGCCACCGGAGGCGGTGGAGGCTAGGGCCGCCAGGCCGGCTGCTTCCCCTGCGTCTCGAACACGACGCTGCCCGTCGCGGCCTCGATGACCCTGACGATCCCGAACTCGGGATCGTAGATCTCCACCGCCAGGCGGGTCCCGTCGGGCGACCAGGTCGGCAGCGAGCCGGAGACGCCCGACCACGTCGCCATCCCCTCGAGATCGACGAGGGCGAGGATGGGGTTCGCATCGGCGTCGTTGTCGTAGGCGACCACGAATGACTGGCTGTCGGGCGCCCACGTCGGCGAGAAGCCGTCGACGATCTCGCGCGGGTCGCCGAAGTCCGCATCGGCGAGGGAGATGACGCCCTCATGCTCGAGCAGCACGGAGGCGCCGTCCGGCGACCAGTAGGCCATTGTGTCCTGGGCGATCATCTGCGCCTCGCCGCCGTCGACCGACATCACATGCAGTGCCGGAGCGATGGCGCCGCCGTCGAGCTCGATCGTCCGGACGAAACTGATCCGCTGGCCGTCCGGCAGCCACTGCGGCTGGGCTCCAGGGCCGATGTCGCGCACCTCGCCGCTGGCGACGTCCAGCAGATATATGGAGGTCTCCTCGTTGCCGACGGGATCGGACTCCCAGTACACGATGCGTGTGCCATCCGGCGACCACCGGTGATCGCGGCCCTCGCCGAAGTTCAGCTCGTCGCTGCCATCGGCGTTGACGATGCCGACCTGGCCGAACAGGCCGCTGCCGACCTTCGGGTCGTTGAAGGCGAGCCGGCTGCCGTCGGGCGACCAGACCGGGTAGCTGGCACCGAGTGCGTTGCTCAGGCCGGTGACCTGGCGAGCGCTGCCATCGGCCTCGAAAATGAAGACCTGGGTGGTCGGGTCGTCACCGTCGACCTCCTGCACGAGCGCCAGGCCCTCGGCGGGATGGCCTGTCCACGCGGCCGTCGCGGCCGGTGTCGGCTCGACGCCCTCCGCCGACGGAGAAGGTGACGGCGCGACGTCCCCGGACTCCTCCGGCGGGCCGGCCGATGGCGGATCCGATGCCGCCGGCACTCCCGGAGCGCTGCACGCGGCGAGAATCAGCACAGCCAGTGCAGCGAGGACGATGACAGTGCGGGACATGGCGCTCGGGTTCCTCCCCTGAATGATCGCCCGCCGGGCGAGTGCCGATGGCGCGATCGATATGAACGGTAGCCGGGACACGCAACCGGCGGCGCGATGGGGAAGCGGGAGCCGATCGAGGTCAAGCGGCTCGGGCCGACGACCACCCACCTCCTCCGAACCGAGCCCTAGCCCGAGGCTCCGTCCTTCGGCTCATCTCGGCCCTGGAGCTTCCGCCAGCCGCCGGCGCGGTTGTGCGCCACGATCTCGCGGAACATGGCAAGCAGCGCCGGGCGGTTGATCGGGTCACCCTCGTCGATCCAGATCTGGCGCCCGGTGGCGTTCCCGTGGCCGTGGGTGATGATGCCGTCCGGATCGGTGACGAGCGGGTCGTAGATGAAGACGTTGACGTGGTCCTTCGCCGCCAGCAGGGCGGCGACGTTGCCGTCGAGCACGAAGTACGGCTGCACCCGCCGCTTGATCGTCTCTTCCAGCTCCGGATCGGCTTCGTGGGCGATCTCGCGCACCTGGCGGCAGATGTCCTGCTGCCACGCCGGCAGCGCGTCGATGTAGGCGTCGACGCGCCGATCCGCCATCCAGCTCACGCGGGCACCCCCACCCGCCGACCAAGGTGCTCCCCGGTCAGCGTCCCTGACGCCGCCAGCTCGGCCGGCGGCCCTTGGAACACGACGCGGCCGCCGTCATGGCCCGCACCCGGCCCGAGGTCGATCACCCAGTCCGCCCGCGCCACGACGTCGAGGTTGTGCTCGATCACGATCACGGTCCGCCCGGAGTCGACCAAGCGGTCCAGCAGGCCGATGAGGTTGTCGACGTCCTGCATGTGCAGCCCGGAGGTCGGCTCGTCCAGGACGTAGACCTCGGTGTCGCCGCTCATCTCGATCGCCAGCTTCAGTCGCTGCCGCTCCCCGCCCGACAGCGTGTTGAGCATCTGCCCCAGGCTGACGTAGCCCAGGCCGACATCGGCGAGGCGCTCGAGCATCACCTTCACCGGCTTCTCGGTGAAGGAGGCCGCCGCCTCCTCGACCGACAGGTCCAGCACCTCGGCGATATTCCTGCCTCGGAGCCGATAGCCCAGCACCTCATCGGTGAATCGGCGGCCCTCGCACACCTCGCAGACGCTGACGACGCCCGCCATGAACGCGAGATCGGTGTAGATCAGGCCGAGGCCCTTGCACTCCGGGCATGCCCCCTCGGAGTTCGCGCTGAACAGGGCGGGCTTCACTCCGTTCGCCGATGCGAACGCCTTCCGGATCGGCTCCAGGATGCCGGTGTAGGTCGCCGGGTTCGAGCGGCGCGAGCCACGGATGGCGGCCTGGTCGATGACGGTGACCGATGGATCGGTACGCGGCAGGCAGCCGTGGATGAGGGAGCTCTTGCCCGAGCCGGCGACGCCGGTCACGGCGACCAGCACGCCGGTCGGCACGTCGATCGAGACGTCCTGGAGGTTGTGGAGCCGCGCGTTGCGGATCGGGATCCACCCGACCGCCTGCCGAACCGTGGGCTTCAGCTCCTGCTCCACCTCGAGATGCCGCCCGGTGGCGGTGCCCGAGGCACCCAGGCCGTCGATGGGACCCTGGTAGACGACCTCACCACCGTGCGAGCCCGCGCCCGGACCCATGTCGACGACGTGATCCGCGATCCGCATGACCTCGGGGTCGTGCTCGACGACGAGGACCGTGTTGCCCTTGTCGCGCAGCCGCCGCAGCAGCGCGTTCATCTGCTGCACGTCGTGCGCGTGCAGGCCGATCGTGGGCTCGTCGAAGACGTAGGTCAGGTCGGTGAGGCTCGAGCCGAGGTGACGGACCATCCGGGTCCGCTGCGACTCGCCGCCGGAAAGGGTCGAGGACTCGCGATCCAGGCTGAGGTACCCCAGGCCGATCTGGACGAACGTGTCGAGCACGGCGCCGAGGTGATCGATCATCGGCCCCGCCCCCGGCGCATCAATGGTGCGAATCCAGGTCGCGAGGTCACTGATCTGCATCGACGAGACCTCGGCGATGTTCTTTCCGTCGATCAGCGACGAGCGCGCGGCGTCGTTCAGGCGCGTCCCGCCGCACGCCGGACAGTCCGTGAACGTCGCCACACGCTCGACGGCGGCGCGCAGGCTCGGCTGGAGCGACTCGGCATCCTTGATGAGATAGCGGCTGTGGATCTTGTCGACCAGGCCCTCGTACGTGAGGTTCACGAGCTCGGTCTTCACCTTCGCCTCGGGGCCGTGGAGCAGCCGCTCCCACTCCGCATCGGTGAAGTCGCGCAGCGGCTTGTCGTTATCGAAGAAGCCGGAGTCGACGAAGATCCGGTGGTACCACGTGCCGACGCCGAAGCCCGGGAACGTGATGGCTCCTTCGTTCAGCGACTTGTCGCGGTCGACGAGCGCGTCGATGTCCACGGTCGAGGCCCGGCCCAGGCCCTCGCACTCCGCGCACATGCCACCGGTGATCGTGATCTGGCGCGCTTCGGTCGTGGACTTGCCCTTCTCCAGGGTGATCTCGCCGCTGATCGTGCCGGCCGGGATGTTGAAGCTGAACGCGCTCGACGGACCGATGTGCGGCTCGCCGAGCCGGCTGAAGATCACCCGGAGCATGTCGTACGCATCGGTCACCGTCCCGACCGTCGAGCGCGCGTTCGTCCCCATCCGCTCCTGGTCGACGATGATCGCGGCGCTCAGGTTCTCGAGCGAATCGACGTCGGGGCGGGCCGGCGTCCCCATGAAGCCCTGCAGGAAGGCGGTATACGTCTCGTTGATGAGGCGCCGCGACTCGGCGGCGATCGTCTCGAACACCAGCGACGACTTCCCCGATCCGGACACGCCGGTGAACACGGTCAGCTTCCGTTTCGGGATCTCGAGGCTGATGTCGCGCAGGTTGTTCTCGCGCGCCCCGCGCACGAGGATCGAGCCCCAGTCGGGACCGAAGGGTGGCATGGACCGATTGTGCCCCATGCACCCATGGACCGCGGGCCGCGGCGAAACTCATCGGTCCCGACACCATCCCGACGCGGGCGGATGCTCCGCCGCTGTGTCCCGTCGCCGAAACGCCGGCGGGACGATCGGACACTCATTGGGCCGGCGCTCCCGCCCGCGCGCAACAGCCGGCCATCATGGAGCCGATGCACGCCGGCTGCCTGGCCGATGCACCTGCCCGCGCGCAGCTTCGGCCACCTCCTGGCCGATATACCCGCAGACGAGCAAACCCCCGGAAACCCGGTTCGCTGGCGTATTGCGACACCCAGCGCTCAGGCAGGCGCCCCGACGGGCACCGGCGCCAGGTCGATCGCGATCTCCTCAGCCCATGCCTCGATCTCGGGCCAGTCGCGGAAGTCGCCGGTCGGGAGCGCCTGGCGGCTGGCGGGAACCAGCTTCATCAGCTTCTCGGCGAGGCCGATCGGCGCCGCATCGGGGTCGTATGCCCCGAAGAAGATCCGCTCGCCCCGCGGGCGGAGGGTCGCGCGAAGCTCGCCGAACTCCTTCGGCTCGGACGCGTCCCGAACGTCGTTGCCCTTCGCGTCGAGGCGATCGGTCCCGATCGGGCCGCTGCTGAAGAGCCACACGGGCTTCGACGCCAGCACCGACCGATGGCGACGCGCGAACTCGTTCGCATCCGGCAGCCAGTGGTACATGTACGCGGCACTCCCCAGGACCACCGCGTCGTAGCCATCGAGGTCGCGAACGTCATGGACGGAGCGAACGTCGGCGGAGAGCCCCCGTCGCTCGAGCGTGGAGCCGATGCGCTCCGCGATCCCTCGGGTCGCGCCATGTCGAGTGGCGTATGCGACGAGCACGGTCATGCGTGTGACTCCTTTCGGATGCCCGTCGGTCGCAGCGCCAGGTAGACGAGCGCCGCGAACAGCGGGACCTGGATGATGCGGAGCGTGAGTCCCCAGACCTCGAATGCGGGCGTACGGTCGGCGGCCACGGTGAAGTAGCCCACCGCGACGAAGAGTTGGAGCAGGGCGCCGAGGATCCACAGCCACCGGCGATCGGTGGCGAGAAGGAGGACGGCGCCGAGCAGGAACGCGCCGCCGGCCATGGCGCCGAAGCCGAACAGGCTGGCATCCGTGTCCTGTGCCTCGACGACGGTGAGCACGCCGAGCCCGATGAGGAAGTAGATCGCCGCCATCCCGCCCGCGAAGGCGGCCGCGGCGAGTCGGATGGTTCGACGATTCATGAGGGTGCACCTTGTGGCGGAGCAGTCGCCTCCGAGCGTCGCCCACGGGCCGACATGTGCCCAGTTCCGGAGCTCCCGAAGCCCGGAGTCCATTTGGCAGGTGGGGGAACAGACCTTGGCACATCGTGTGCGAAGGACACGCCGTCAACGCAATGCACCGCACCGAAGGGGAGACAGACCGATGCAGACGGCGACGACTCATCACTACCAGAGCTCGGCAGGCCACCGGAGCCCCGTGGACGATCAGCTGTACGATCTGCTGCAGGCCCTGGTCTCGAAGTGCGAGGCCATCGAGGCGTACGCGAAGTACGAAGAGGACTCGGACGACGAGGGCCGCCGGCTCTTCCAGCAGCTCGGCCAGCAGGACGCACGTGCTGCGGAACAATTACTCGACGCCCTCCGCACAAGGCTCGGCTCCTCCCAGCGTTGAGGCCGGCCTGGACCGGGGCGGCATGTGCCCCGGTCCAACGCGCCTCCGCCAGTCAGCGCCTCTGACCCAGAGGGGATCGTGGGACAGCCGGGTGCTGCCTGCGAGCCAGGCTCGAATGCGCCGCTAGTGCACCGGCGCCGACGTGCTCCCGCCCTCGTGCTCCGATTGCCAGGGTTCGCGGATCACCGCGCTCGCCAACGCCCGCTCCACCGCACTGCGCAACTGCTCGGAGCTGTACGGTTTTTCGAGCGCGACGATGTTGCCCAGCTGCTGGAGCTGCTTCGCCCGACGCGCCAGGCCGACGACGTCCGCCGAGCTGACGATCAATGGGACGTCCCGAAGCGCGACGTCGCCCCGAACCAGGAGCAACAGGTCGAGCTCGTCGGCACCACTCGCCGCTGATTTCTCGTCAAGGATCAGAAGATCTGGCCGCGAGTCGATGAGCTGCTCCAGGGTGGTCTCCGCAGCGTCGAACCCGGCCAATCGGTGACCCGACGCATCACTCAGCAGCGAGACGGCGCTGATGAAGCTCGGGTAGTCGTCGACCACGGTGATCCGCGCCATCACTCACTCCGTCGCTCTCTCGATGATCGCAATGCATCCGGCGTGCCACGCGGACGCTGGCCGCCGGTGACCAGCACCGATAGGCCAAGGCAGACGACGAACGACGCAGCCACCACGCCGATCCAGGCCAGCGGACTGACCGAACTTTCATGTCGCGCCCGGCCGCAATGCATGGGCGGTGCCAGCGGAGGACGCACGGCCAGTGGGGTGCGCGACGCTCCGCCGAGGCCGTCGCGTGAACAACGGAGCAAGATTCGTCCATCGCGGCCATCCGAAGCGCCGCCAATCAGGGGTGGAACAAAGACACCACGATGAAGAACACGATCCGATCATTGTTGATCCTCATCGCCGCCGCGGTTCTGCTGGTCGCGTGCGGCACCAGCGCGACACCCTCGGCATCCGCCGATCCCTCGCCGAGCGCGCCGGCCACTCCGTCCGAGGCGCCGTCAGACGAGCCGACCGAGACGCCCGATGGCGCACCGGTTCCCTCCGGAACGCTCACCGCCGTCGATGGGGCGGTCGTCGACGGCCCGGGCATTCCGCTCGCGGAGGCCCTGGAAGGCGACCTCAGCCAGCCGCTCCTCGTCCGGGGCACGCTGTTCCTCGACGAGGACGGAACCGTCTGGATGGCCGATTCGATCACCGATGCCTCGGTGCCGATCTTCGGCGACATCCGGGTCCGGGTGGCGAACTACCCGACCGACGGTCCCACGTGGGACATGGCCGATGCGGAAATCACCGGCCTCCAGGAGGTCAACGGGATCCGCTTCTACGAGGACACGAAGCTCTACGGCACCATCACCCCGTAGCAGCAGCTCACGCAACAGGGCGGCCCGTCGAGACGACGGGCCGCCCTCACGCTGCCTGCCGCCACTTCGAGCGTGCCGCGGCCATTGCGGCTGCCACGGAACCCACACCAATCGGCCTGCGCGGGCTCGACCTTCGCCTAAAGGATCGGGCGAGACGTCGCCGGCGCCTTTAGTTTCGTGCTCGAATTTACGCCTCATTGCCTCGGAACGGCCTGCGTCATCTGCCCAATGGCTGCGCACATCGGCTCCCCGAGGATGGCCACAGATACGCGGTCGCACCAAGCACCGCCTCACGAAGGACCCAACCCAATGACTCATTCCATCCGATCCATCCTGGCCCTCACGATCCTCGCGATCGTCTTGGTGGCCTGCGGCACCACCATCGGCGCCCCGATCTCCGAGGCACCGGAGCCCAGCCAGCCGGCCGCTCCATCGGCAGACCCGTCGGTCGCGCCGTCAGAGGCTCCGGTCGAGCCGTCGAAGGCTCCGGTCAAGCCGTCGGAGGCGCCCGCCGATGAGGAGCGCGAGATCGCCGGCATCATCACGATGGCGGAGATGGCGTACTCCGGCCCGGGTGGCACGATCCAGGAAGCGCTCGACCTCGGGCCGACCGGGAACGAGCTGCCGACCCTGGTGAACGGCGTCCTCTTCCAGGACGCCGATGGCACCATCTACCTGGCGACCTCCATCAGCGACACCGCCGCACCGACCTTCGAGGGGCCGATGCTGAAGGTCCTGAACATGCCGAACGACGGCCCCAGCTGGGACATGGCCTACGCGGAGGACACGCTCCTCGAGGAGGCCAACGGCATCCTGTTCCGCCAGAACGCGCAGGTCCTCGGGTTCCTCGAGCTCCCGTAGCCTCTCCGTCACACCATGAAGCGGCCGCCGGCCAGTCCGGCGGCCGCTCGGCATGCCTGCCCAGTCGAGGCAGCGGAACGTCAGTCGGCGACCTCGACGAAGTCAGGCCCTGGGGGCGCATAGATCTCGAGCACCTCGGCATCCACGGTCCCGACGTTCGATGCCGAGTGCGGCATGCCCGCCGGGATGAACGCGGCGTCGCCGGGTTCCAGGTCCTGGTCCACACCATCGATGCGCACCCGGACAACTCCGGACAGGATCAGGTACACGTTCTCGGCATTGCGATGAACGTGATACGGGCCGGGCGCCGACCCCGCCAGGATTCGGTTGAGGTGGACATCGGTGTTGCGTGCGCCGACCTCGGGACCCACGATGCGCTCCACCTGTCCTCGGCCGTAGCGGAGCTCCGATCGGCCTCGCTCCGCCGCCCGCACGATGGTCATTGCACGGTGATGCTGCGGAAGGCAGGCATGACTTCCTGAGCGAACAGCGTGGCGGCATCCTCGAATTCGTTCATGAGCAGCCGCAGGTCCACGACGAAGAGCTCGATCCCACGGTCCACGAACTCCTGGACCTGGGAGATGCATTCCTCGGGCGAGCCGACGACCACCGCACCGGCGAGATCGGCCGGCGTCTCGAACGGACGCTTCCAGCGCTCGCTCGCCGTGTCCAGCAGGGCCTGCATCGGGAGCTTGTCGAGCGCTTCCTGGCGCGTAGCTGCGATGCTGACTGTGGGAATCGAGCCGAAGTGGATCTGCTTCCCTGTCTCCGCCGCTCCCTCCCGGAGCCGGGCCGCGGCCACGTCATAGCGGGCGAAGGGACAACGACCAGGAAGCATGCCGTCGCAGTACTCGAGGATGGCGCGAATCGAGGCGTTCGACGCGCCGCCATACCAGACCCGCAGGTCGGGGCTCGGGGCCGGGTCCAGCTTGACGTCCTCGAACTGCGTCTGCTCGCCGTGATAGGACACGACACCGCCGCCGGCAACGAGCCGCATCACTTCCACGGTCTCGCGCGTCGCCTGGACTCGCTCCTCGTACTGGCGGCCAACCGCCTCCCAAGGCTTGCGAGGCGTGCCTGGCCCGATTCCGAGCACGAAGCGGTCCTTGGAGAGGTAGGTGAGCCCGCCGATCAACTGGGCCGTGATCAGGGGATGCCGGAACGGGGTGAGGACGGCGGTGCCCAGCTTGATCCGCTCGGTCCGGGCGGCGACGGCGGTGAGGGTCGTGAAGGGGTCCACGAAGTGGTCACCCGGAAGCTCAAAGCCGTGGCCGTGGAACGCGAGGTTGTCGCGAGCCCACACCGAATCGTATCCAAGCGTCTCTGCGCGCACGCCGAATCCGAACACACGATCCCAATTGCTCGCTTCACTGAAGTGAGGCAGCAACAACCCGAACTCGAGGGGCATTCCTTCTCCGCTCCGCAGCTTAGACTAACGTATGTATGTTTCCAGCGGACCCGAGTATATCGCGCGGGTGGGAGAAGGAGGTCAGGGCAATGAGCAGCGCGGAATTAGTCTCGTTCTTCTCTGATGGATACCGCCTCGACGCGCGGTTCTATGCAACGCCCGCCGCGGCCAATGGGGCGTCCGTGGTCTTCTGCCCGGGATCGCGTGTCTCGAAGGAGACGCCGTACTACCACGACTACATTCCCCGGCTGGTCGAAGGCGGCCTGAACGTCCTCCTGTTCGACTACCGCGGCTGGGGGAAGTCGGAGGGCACGCGCGGGGAACTCTATCCGGAGCAGCAGATTGCCGATGTCCGGAACGCGGTGTCCTATCTGCAGACTCGCGATGACGCCGACCCGGGCCGGATCGGGGTATTCGGTGTCAGCTTCGGCGGTGCCCTGGGGGCGGGGGCCGCCGCCCGGGATGAGCGGATCCGTGCCGTCGTCACGGTGCTGGCACCCATGGACGGGGCCCAGATGCTGCGCGGCTCGCGACGCGAGTACGAGTGGGTCGAGCTCCTCGGCCAGCTGGCAGAGGACCGGCGGACCCGCGCGGTCACCGGACGTGGCGGCGAAACCGAGCACTTCTCACCGCCGACGCCGGAGCGTCAGAAGACCACGGCTCTCAGCCAGACCAGCATCCCACCGATCCCGCTCGCGTGCCTCGAGGCCATCACCGAGTTTCGGCCGCTCGACCACATCGACCGAATCGCGCCGCGCGCGCTGCTCCTGATCGCCGCGACTCGGGATCCGACCTGCCCGGTCGAGCACTCGCGGCTGGCCTTCGCCGCGGCGGGATCCCCTAAACGACTCGTAGAGATCGACAGCGCGGAGCACTACGGCACGTACGTGAAGCACATGGACCACATCCTGGACGAGTCGATCAGCTGGTTCGGGCGACACCTCGACCCCACCGGCCCGCGGGTTCTCGAGGCGTGATTCCAAAGATCGCGGTGGTGGCGACCGGCGGCACGATCCAGAACTCGCCGGACGGACGAGTACCGATCGCCGACGTCTGGGATCACATCGGTGGGTATGCCCGTGACCCGCGACCAACGGTCACCCTCGACATCCACGACATCCTGCGCGCCGGATCGGAGACATTCGGCGCCGCGGAATGGCAGCGCCTGGCTCAGACGGTCCAGCAGCGCGCGGATGATCGGGAGACCGATGGGGTGGTCGTGACCCACGGGACGTTCACGGCCGAGGAGAGTGCCTACTTCCTGAATCTCGCGATCGATACCGACAAGCCGGTCGCCGTCGTCGTCTCGCAGCGGAAGCACGGGACGGCCGGTAACGACGGGGATCGCAACCTGATCGACGCGATTCGCGTGGCCAGCAGCCCGGATGCGGGCGAGATCGGGGTCGTGCTCGTGGCCAATGAAGAGATCCACGGCGCACGCGAGGTCACCAAGGAGAATCAGCGCCCCGGTGCCTTCGTGTCCACGCCGGTCGGGCCGCTGGGCACCGTCGAGCTTGACCGCGTCTCGATTTATCGCGCACCCACCCGCCGGCACACCACCCGGTCGGCCCTGGCCCGGGTCGACCTCGCGAACCTGCCCCGGGTGGACATCGTTGCTGGCTATGCCGGCGCGGACGGAAGCGGAGTGTCGGCGGCGGTGGCCGCCGGCGCGCGGGCCATCGTCCTGGCGGGCTTCGCCTACAGCGGCCGCGGCAGCGATCCGCAGATGGAGGCGCTCGAGGAGGCCGCGCGCTCCGGCACGC
>DASVEQ010000079.1:0-23826 GCA_036380455.1 Candidatus Limnocylindria bacterium
CGGCACGGCCACCGCCACCGCCGGCCAGCTGCCGCCGCTGGTCATCGACAAGGCCTCGGGCACCCTGACCCTGGCCGGCACGCTGCGCACCCAGCGCGATTGGACCTACCTGGCCGGCGGCCTGGATCCCGGCACCAGCACGGTGGTCTTCGCCGGCAGCCCGACGATCACCTCCGGTGGCGCGACCCTCTTCGACGTCCGGATCGCCGGGGGAGCGCCGGTCATGGCCGACGCGCTCCGGACCGGTGGTGACCTGCTCATCTCCAGCGGCACGCTGGCCGCCAATGGATCCGACCTGCTGATCGGCGGTGGCCTCACCGTGGCCGGCACCCTGGATGCCACCGACTCCGGGGTCCGCGTGGCGGGAGCCGTCACCATCACCGGCGTCTACCTCGCCGGGAGCGGGGAGCTGACGTTGGACGGCTCCGCGGCCCAGTCGCTGCTGACCGCGGGCAACGCGATGCACGATGTGACCGTCGCGAACGCCGCAGGCGTGGCGCTCGCCGATGCGCTCTTCACCGGCGGCACGCTCGACCTCGGAGGGCCGATGACCATCGGCGCATTCGAGCTTACGATCTCGAACCCGATCGCGGGGACCCCGACGTTGCTGATCGGCGGACCGACCGCCTCGCTGGTGGTCGCCGGCACCGCGGCGGGCGTCAGGATCCCGGCATCGATCGATCAGCTGCTGGCGATCAGGCTCACGAACCCCGAGGGCGCCGCGCTGGACGCTCCCCTCACCGTGACCGACGCGAACCTCGCTGGCGGGAACCTCGTGGCTGCGCCGCATGCGCTCATCATCGGCGCCGGTGGGCTCGTGACCCGGACGAGCGGCCACGTCGTCGGCATTCTCCAGAAGCCGGTGACGGCCGGGGGAGCGACGACCGTGGTCTTCGAGGTCGGGGACTCGATGGCCTATGCGCCGATCGAGGTCAGCTGGCAGGCGGTGAGCGCCAGCGGCGGACTGGGGGTCTCCTCGGTCGCCGGTGACGCGCCCGCGATCGCGGCCTCGCCGCTCGACCCGGCGGCGACCGTGAACCGCCACTGGACGATCGATGTCATCGGGCTGGCGGAAGACCCGGTGACGCTGACGGCCTGGTACGAGCCGGCCGACCTCGATGCGGGGACGAACCCGCTGTTCGTGCTCGCGGCGGTCGAGGATGGGAGCGGATGGACGCTTCCGGCGGTCAGCGATCGGGGTTTGGCCTTCGTCGAGGTGTCGGGCCTGCCCCTTCGGTCGGCGACGCTGGCACTCGGCATGGGTGCCAGCGACCTGGCCGCCTCGCTGTCCGACGCGCCGGATCCGGCCGAGCCCGGGGAGCTCGTCGTGTACCGGCTGGTCGTGCTCAACCGCGGGCCGCTGGCGGCCGGCGACGTCCGGGCCTCGATCGAGCTTCCGCCGGGCGCCGCGATCGCGTCGATTGACGACGGTGCCGCCACCTGTGGTGCGCTCCTCCTCGTCGTCACCTGCGCGCTGGGGACGATCGACCCGGGAGCGACCCTCGAGATCGAGCTCGGTGTCGTCTACGCGGCTCCTGGCCGGTACGAGGTTCGGGCGATCGCGGAGACCGATGGATCCTCGGATCCCGCCCGTGAAGGGAACGAGGCGGTCGCGATCACGATCGTCGCGGACTCCACGGGCGGACCTCGGGCGACCACAGCGCCCCCCGCAGCGGCGTCCGGGCCTGCCGCCCAGCTTCCCGACACGTCGGCGGCGCGCCTTACGCCGACCGTGGCGGCAATCCTCGCATCCGCGTTCATGCTCCTCTGCGTTGCCGTCCTGGGGGTGCGGCGAGCCCGCCGCTGAGCACGGCGGTCGCCCGCGCGTTCGTTCGCCACCCATGAGGCGCGGTCACGCGATCGTCATGGCTGCGGGCCATCCTGTGTCCGTGCGCTGGATTGCCACATCACTGGTCGCCGCTCTCCTCGCCGCCTGCACGAGCGCGCCCCCGGACTCGGGGCGGCCCGCCGCATCCAGCGCCTCGCCGCCGGTCGGTGACCCGTGGCCGCCCGTGCCGGCGGCGAGGAAGGGCCGGCTGGCGCCCGACGTCGCCGAGGCAGCGGACGCGCTGGTCGCCGGGTTCGGGCCGGGGCGCCTGGACACGGCCGCGCTCGACGTCGTGGCGGAATCCGGTGACGCTCGCCTGGCCTGGCTCGTGGGTGACATGCTCCGCTTCGTGGCGCCCGGGAGCGGTGAGGATGCGCTGGTGCGGGCCTTCATCGAGCTCACGGGCACCGACCCTCGTGCCGACGACCGGTTCGGTGAGGTGGCCTGGGTGGCGGTCTCGAACCTCCTCATGGGGTGGGATCTGCCGGCGCCGCCGGGATACGTTGACCGCAAGGCGGACCTGTTCCTCACGATCGAGCCCGCGTGGGAGCCCTTCTTCGCCGACGCTGACGCCACCATCGACTGGCGGTGGGTGTCGTGGGGCGGCGTGCTGATCGACGACCGCGAGATCGGGGACGCGCGACCGTGCCGCGGCGGCTGCATCCCCGCCCTCGACGATCCGGCCCTGACCTCGGCTGCGGGCGGCGACTGGTATGCCGACTGGCGCCCGGTCTTCGGCCTGGTGGTCGGTGACGAGGCCGTGGCCTTCCCGAAGAACATCATGGAGGTCCACGAGATGGTGAATCTCACCATCTCCGGCCGCCGGGTCGGGCTGCCGTATTGCACCCTGTGCGCATCGGCCCAGGCCTACCTGACCGATGACGTGCACGGCGCCGGCGCGACGCTCGTGCTCCGTACGACGGGCCTGCTGTCGCGATCCAACAAGCTCATGTACGACCTCCGGACGTGGTCCACGTTCAACACGTTCACCGGGCGGGCGACATCCGGGCCGCTGCTCGTCTCCGGGGTGGTCCTCGAGCAGCTGACCGTGGTGGCGACGACCTGGGGCGCGTGGAAGGCGGCCCACCCGGAGACGAAGATCGTTGCCGAGGACGGCGGCATCGGGCGGACGTACCCCGACGATCCGCTCGAGGGCCGCGACGAGGCCGGCCCGATCTTCCCGACCGGGACGGTCGACGCACGTCTGCCGGCACAGCAGCGGGTCGTCGGCGCGATCGGGCCCGAGGGCGCGGTCGCCTTTCCGCGAGACGCCGCGATGGCCGACCTCGCGGCAGGACGGGCGGTCCGGCTCGGCGAGGTGGAGGCCGTCGAATCGGCCGGCGGACTGCGGATCCGCGTCGTGGGTGGTGCCGAGCTGCCGGCGCACCAGGCCTTCTGGTTCGCGTGGAGCCAGTTCCATCCGGGAACCGCCGTCTGGAGCCCCGGCGCTCCCTGAGGTCCCGTCTCCGCATCCTCCGCCCTCGTCGCGCGGGAAGTGATGCAGGGCTGCCGTCTCCTCGTAGGACTCGTATCCGGGTGGGCACCACTCGGGAGTCAACGGGGGGACCGCGCGGTCGATCCAGGCGCCCCGGTGCGCACCGCGCGGTGACCACGGGGCGCATCGGAGGACATGACCACCATGGTCAGCCGTGTCTCGGCGCTCCCGGGGATCCGCCCCGCGATCGCCATGCTCATCGCGGCCCTGATCCTGACGCTCGGGATCGCACCGCTCATCGCGGCCGGCGCCGATCACCTCGACGCACCGAGCCTCGGCAGCGCGTCGAACGTGGACGACCAGCTCAGTGTGAGCAAGGTACGCGGGCCGCTCGACATCAACGACGTCTACGCCTTCGACGGCAGCCTGGGCGCCACCACGGTCCTTGCGGTGACCGTCAACCCCGCCGTCAACCTGCTCGGACCGCGCACATTCCAGGCGGGGGCCGAGTATCGACTCCACGTCGACCGCACCGGCGATGCCGTCGAGGACGTGCGCTACACCGTCTCGTTCGGTGACGCCGATGCCGCCGGGGTCCAGCATTACACCGTGAAGCTGGGCGACCGCGCGGTCGCCTCCGGTTTCACCGATGACGCGAAGGGCAAGTCCCAGAGCCGCGATGGCGTTCGCGCCTTCGCGGGGGTTCGATCGGATCCGTTCTTCTTCGACCTGCTGGGCTTCCTGGGCACCGTCCGCGGCCAGGGCAGCGACTGCCTGGGCTGCAACCCGACCGACTTCTTCCTGCCGCTCAATACCCTGGCCATCGTGCTCGAGGTGCCGAACGCGCAGCTGGGCGGCAACGGCACCGGCATCGGCGTGTGGGCGACCACCGTCGCCGGGGGCGCGATCGCCGACCAGATGGGCCGGCCGGCGATCAACACCGTCTTCAACGCCAGCTCGGCGCACAAGGAGGCGTTCAACACGACGCCGCCGGCGCAGCAGCGGACCGCGATGGGCGGCGTCTTCCGGCAGAACGTGATCGACACGCTGATCGCCCTGTCGAGCCTCGGCACGGCGTACACCCCTGAGCAGGCGGCGGGGATCGCCGACGTCCTGCTGCCCGACACCCTGACCTACGAGGTCGGCTCGAGCGCCGGCTTCCTCAACGGCAGGGACCTCGACGACGACGTGATCGACATCGAGCTCGGGTTGGTCACCAACGGGGCGGTGACCGGCGACGGCGTGGGTCCGCATGCCGATTACCTGTCCAGCTTCCCGTACCTGGGCTCGCCGCACTAGGCGGGCCGGCGCGTCGGGATGGTCGCCATGGCCATCCCGACGCACCTGAACTTCACGGAGGACACCCCCGATGATCGCGTTCCGACGTCACGTCCGCGGCCCACGTCCCGTGGCCGTCGTCCTGGCCGCCGCGGTCGCGGCGACCATCTCGTTCGGGACGGCGGCCCTCGGCTTCCGCGACCCGGAGCCGCGCCAGGCATCCATTCCGCCGGCGAGCGTCGCCCTTCCCGCGGACGCCGATGCCGGAGATCGCCGGCCACTGGCCCAGGTGGACGCCGCCATCGCCGCCTGGACCGCGAACCTCACCGCCGAGCCCGCCGACTTCATCGCCGCCATCCACCTCGGTGAGCTCTACCTGGCGCGGACGCGCATCACCGGCGACCGGGCCGACATCGAGCGCGCCAGCATGGCCGCCGGCCGCGCGCTGGACGCCGACCCCACGCTCGCCGCCGCTCGCCTGGTGCGGGCGCAGGCTGCCCACGCCATGCACGACTTCGCCGCAGCCGAGGCCGACGCGCTGGCGGTTCTCGAGGATGCCCCCGACGCTCCGGAGGCGCTGGCGGTCCTGGGCGACGCGCGCCTCGAGCTCGGCGCCTACGCGGCGGCCACCGCCACGTATGCGCGCCTGGACGAGCTCGCCGACGGCCCGGCGGTCGAGGCGCGACTAGCGCGCCTGGCGGCCGTCGACGGCCGCCTCGATGAGGCCCGCGACCTGGCCGCCAGCGCGACCGAGTCGGCGGAGGCCGGTGACGTCGCGCCCGGGGAGCTTGCCTGGTATCACGGGCTGAAGGCCGCGCTGGCCTTCCAATCGGGCGACCTGTCCGCCGCCGAGTCGTCGTGGCGAAACGCCCTCGAGCTCTGGGATGGTTCCGCCGCGGCGCATGCCGGCCTGGGCCGCACGCTCGCGGCAGCCGGCCGGCTGGCCGACGCGCGCTCGTCGCTGGAGCGGGCCGTCGCCATCCAGCCGCAGCCGGACACGCTCCGCCTTCTTGCCGACGTCCTCGACCGCGCCGGAGAGGCCGATGCGGCCGACGCAACGCGCGCGACCTTCGTGGCGGTCGCCGAGCTCGGAGGTCACGATCGACCGCTGGCCCGCTATCTTGCCGACCGCGGCGAGGATCCCCAACGTGCTGTGGAGCTGGCACGGGCCGACCTGGCGACTCGCGGGGACGTGTACGCCCATGACACGCTCGCCTGGGCGCTGCTCGCCGCGGGTCGTGCCGCCGACGCGGACGTCGAGATGCGCGCCGCCCTGGCGGTGGGCACCGAGGATGCCATGCTCGACTACCACGCCGGCATGATCGCCGCCGCGCTCCGCCGCGACGGTGAGGCACGACGGCTCCTCAGGGCGGCGCTCGACCGCAATCCCGGCTTCGACCTCGTGCATGCCGACGTGGCGCGCGACGCGCTCGAGGCACTCGAGCGGAAGGCGCGGCCATGAAGCGCCGGCGCTGGCCCCGAGCCCTCTGGCTGGCGGTCGCGCTGGCCGCGGTCCCCGCCGTGGCCACCGCTCACCCCCTCGGCAACTTCTCGATCAACCACTACGCGGCCGTCACCGTGTCACCGGAGCTCGTGGTGGTCGACCTGGTGGTGGACACGGCCGAGATCCCGACCTTGGCCATCCTTCCCACGCTCGATCAAGACCGAGACGGCAGCGTGGACGACGTCGAACTGGAGGTGGCGGCCACCCCGGCGTGCCGAGGTCGTGCCACTGAGCTTGACATCGCCATCGGCGGGCGGCCGACTCGGCTCTCGCTGGAGGCGGCGCACCTCGAGCTCGTCCCCGGAGCCGGAGGGCTGCACACCCTGCGGACCACCTGCGACCTGCGCGGCCGCCTCGACGCACCGATCGCTTCCTCGACCACCCTCTCGGTCGTCGATGCCGGCGACCCCGATCGGCCGGGCTGGCGCGAGATCGTGGTGCGCGCCGATGGCGGCGTCCTGCTCGCCGATCCGGCTGTGTCGGTCGACGTCTCCGCCCGCCTGACCGCATATCCCGGCGACCTGCTGGACCAGCCGCTCGACGAGCGATCGCTCGACGTCACCTTGGCACCGGGAACGGACGCCCAGGCGCCGGCGCCAGCCGCCGATCCACGGCCATCCGGGGAGCCCGCGGCCGGAGGCCTGCCGACCATCGACTTCCGTCAGTTCTCGCCCGCCGTCGCGTTGCTCGGCCTCGTCGTGGCCGCGGTCTCCGGGGCCGGCCACGCGGTCACCCCCGGGCATGGGAAGACGCTCATGGCCGCCTACCTCATCGGCAGCCGCGGACGCCAACGTGACGCCCTGCTGCTCGGGGTGGCGGTCACCATCTCCCACACGACCGGAGTGCTCGTGCTGGCAGCGCTGGTCCTGGTTGCGGGGAGCACGCTCCCGGCCGACCGGCTCTACCCGATCCTCTCGGCGGTCTCCGGCGCAATCGTCATCGTCATCGGTGCCTGGCTGCTGGTCGGGTGCCTTCGCAGGCCGCGGGTGAGCGCACCGCACGGCCATGACCACGGCCATGACCATCACCACGTCCACCCGCACTCGCACCCGCACTCGCACCCGCACCCGCACCCGCAGCGGCACGATGCGGATCCGCCGGCGGGCGGGCGCGCTGGGCTGCTGGCGATCGGCCTCGCCGGCGGCATGATTCCGTCGCCAGCCGCACTCGTGCTGCTGCTCGGCGCGATTGCCGCCGGGCAACCGGCCTACGGGCTGCTGCTCGCCCTCGCCTTCGGAGTCGGGATGGCCACCATCCTGGCCGGCCTCGGCCTGCTGATCGTGCGAGGGCGAGATCGGGCAGCCGCGGTCTCCAAGCGGCTGCCGTTGCTCCGGCGCCTCGTCCCGGCCGTCCCCTGGGTCGCGGCGATCGTCGTGCTGGCCGCGGGCGTGGCCCTCACTGGAGGAGCGGTGGTCGCTGCCGTCTGAACCGCGAGCATGCGACGATGCTCGCGTCACGTGATCGTTACATCCCACACCTAGGCTCTCGACCATGAGTCGCGGACATCGGGCGCTAGTCCCCCTGGCGGTCCTCCTGCTGCTGGCCGCCTGCGCGCCATCCGAGCCGGTCGCCACCAGCAGCTCCCGGGTGGCTTCGGTGCCGAGCGAGCCGGCCAGATCATCGGGCGATCCGTCGAGCGCGCCAGCCACGACGGGCGCCGCCGAACCGAGTCCATCGCAGAGCGGCAGCGCCGATCCACTGTTGGCCGCGACCTTCACCGACGTCCGCAGCGGCGAGCAGTTCAGCCTCGGCGAGCTGGCGGAGGCCGCCGGCCCGGTCCTCCTCGAGCCGATGGCCGTGTGGTGCAGCAGCTGCCGTGCGCAGCAGCACGAGGTGAAGCGCGCCCATGACCTCGCCGAGTTCGCATCGGTCTCGCTCGACGTCGATCTGTCTGAGACACCCGACGACCTCGCCGCGTACGCCGACCGAGAGGGATTCGACTGGCGCTTCGTGATGGCCGATGCGTCGCTCTACCGGCTGCTGCAGGAACGCTTCGGGGTGGCGGCGACCAACCCGCCCTCCACGCCCCTCATCGTCATCGACCGCGATGGCTCGGTGCGGCCGCTCGAGTTCGGTCGCGGGACGCGCAGCGCCGACCAGCTCGTCGCGGAGATCCAGGAGGGCTGAGGATGGGCGAGCTGGCCATCGCGGTCGCCGCCGGCATCGGCGCGACCATCACGCCGTGCGTCCTGCCCCTGTACCCGGGGTTCCTGGCCTACGTCACCGCGCCGCAGCACGCCATCTCGACCGCCGCCGGCGTCTCCGTCGCGGCGCGGCCACCGCCGGCGCTCGCGGCGGTGCTGGTCTGGATCGGAGTCGTGGTCGGCATGGTGGGCATCGGCGCCGTGCTGGCCGGCCTGTCGCTCGGGCTGGGCTCGGTGCTTCGCGTTCTCGTCCCGATCGTGGACGTGCTGCTGATCGCGCTCGGTGTCCTGTTGCTCGTCGGGCGGAACCCGTTCGCACGGATGCCGCAGCTGGCCCCGGCCGCCTTCGGCCGTGGCGGCCCGATCGCCGGCGCCTTCCTCTACGGGCTCCTGTTCGCGCCGATCGCGCTGCCGTGCTCCGGCCCGTTCCTGATCGGCATCTTCGTCGCCTCGCTGACGCTGGGCGACGCGCTGCGCCAGCTGAGCTTCTTCGCCGCCTTCGGAGTCGGCTTCGGGCTCCCGTTGCTGGCCCTCGGCCTGGTTGGCCAGGTCCGCGCCCGCGAGCTGGCCGCGGCGGCCGTTCGCTGGGAGCGGCCGCTCCAGCTGGTGCTGGGCATGGCGCTGATCGCGATCGGCGCCTGGGACCTGTCGGACAACCTCCCGCAGGTCATCGGCTGACGAATGGCGACGCCGTGGATCCTGGTCGTGGACGACGACGCGAACATCCGGAAGCTGCTCCGCCTGTACCTCGAGCGGGACCGGTATCGCGTCGAGGAGGCGGGCGACGGGCCGACAGCCCTGCGACGCGTCGGAGAGCGGGCCTACGACCTGCTCCTGCTGGACGTGATGCTGCCGGGTGTGGACGGGATGGAAGTCTGCCGGCGGATCCGCGAGGAGAGCGCGGTGCCGATCATCCTGCTCACGGCGCGCAGCGGCGAGTCGGACAAGGTCGTCGGCCTCGACCTCGGTGCCGACGACTACGTCGTCAAGCCCTTCAGCCCGCGGGAGCTCATGGCGCGCGTGCGCGCCCAGCTCCGGCGCCACGCCCCGAAGGCGGTCGACGCGCCGGTGATGGCCGCCGACGGCCTCCGCGTGGATCCGGCGGCGGTTCGCGTGGAGCTCGACGGAAGCCCGGTCGCACTCACCGCCACCGAGTTCCGGCTGCTGGAGGCGCTCATGCAGCGGCCGGCGCGCGTCTTCACGCGTGACGAGCTCATCGGCGCGGTCCACGGCGACCACGACCCCGGCATCATCGATCGGACGATCGACGTCCACTTCGGCCGGCTGCGACGCAAGCTCGGTGACGACCCGGCGCGCCCCCGGTTCATCGAGACCGTCCGCAGCGTCGGCTATCGGTTCGCGCAGCCGGTCGCGCGGCTGGACGCGGAGGCGGGCCGATGAGGTCCCTGCAGGCCCGGCTGATCCTCGCGGTCGTCCTCACCTCGCTCCTCGTGGCCGCGGTGATCGTGATCGCGGTCCAGTGGTTCAGCATGCAGCGCCTGGCCGAGCTGCTCATGGAAGGCGTCACGTCGGCGGAAGAGGCGGACGCCATGGTCGACGAGTACGTCGGCAGCGTCGTCGCCATCGCGGCGGTGGCCGCGGTCGCGCTCGGCGGGCTGACCGCGTGGTGGCTCGTTCGCCGGGTCCTCCGGCCCCTCGAGCGGTTGTCGGAGGGCACGCGGCGCATCGCGGCGGGGGACCTCGCCACGCGCGTCGACGTCCCGCCCGATGCGGAGCTGGCGGCGGTCGCCGGTTCCTTCAACCAGATGGCGGCGACCCTCGAGCGTGTCGAGGAACGGCGGCGGGCCGTCGTCGAGGACGTGGCGCACGAGCTGCGCACCCCGCTGACCACGCTGCGAGGCTATACCGAGGCGCTCTCCGAGGGCATCGTCGAGCCGACGCCCGACATGCTGCGGACCGTCCACCAGGAGATCGAGCGCCTGACGCGGCTCGTCGAGGGCCTGGATGCGCTGGCCCGTGACGATGCGATCACCCGGCGGCTGTCGGTCGCGGAGGTGCGGCTCGGCGAGGTCGTCCGGCGGGCCCTGGCGCTCGCGCATCCCGAGCTCGAGTCCCGCGCGATCCGCGTTCGGATCCACGAAGGCCCGGGCCTGCCCTCGCTGCGCGCCGACCCCGACGGCATTGGCCAGGTGGTCGCCAACCTCGTGCAGAACGCGGTCGTGTACACGTCCGACGGCGGCGAGATCGCCGTTCGCCTGACGATGGACGGGTCCGCGGTGCGCTGCGAGATCGCCAACACCGGTCCCGACATCCCGCCCGGCGACCTGCCGCTCATCTGGGAGCGGCTCCACCGCGTTGACCCATCCCGGGCGCGGTCGACCGGGGGAGCCGGGATCGGTCTCGCCGTCGTCCGGGAGATCGTGGAACGGCACCGAGGCGAGGTGGGGGCAGCGTCCGGCGGTGGACGAACGTCGATCTGGTTCAGGTTGCCGGCTGTGGCGCCGGATCGGTGATCAGGCTGGTCCCGCGGCTCCGACGGCGGCCATGGCATCGGCCAGGTCGGCAGCCCAGGCGCTCGCGCGCTCCAGCTCGCCGGGCTCGAGCTCGGGCTTCATGGTGACCATGAAGCTGGCCGGAGGGGCGACCAGGTGCCCATCCAACCGCTCGATGCGCTTCACGATCTCCTCGGCTGCCGAGCCGGAGAGGAATCGCGGCCACCGCAGACGGGTATCGAAGGCGGCGAACCGGCGCCCGGCCAGCGAGCCCGCGGAGAGCTGATCGAACCAGGCGGCCATCGGCTTCGTCATCGTGTGGCCCTCGGTGGGCGCGCCGATGACGGTCAGGTCCGCCTTGGGGACCGTCGTGGCTTGGGCCTCCGTGACATGGAGGACGCTGGCGGTGCCGCGCGTGCGGAGGGCCTCGGCGACGGCCTCGGCGACGGTCTGGGTGTTGCCGCTGGTGCTGGCGTAGATGACGAGACTGTGCATGGTGATGCTCCTGCAGCGATGGCGCGAGCTCGCGCGCCACGAACACGCTCCCGCCTGCGTCACCGCGCGAACAGTGCCGACCGGACCGCTGATGCGGGCCGGGTGCCTCAGTTCCGCGTCAGGGGGACGTCAGGCGGCGGCAACATCGTCAGCCGCAGGGCCGGGCACGTCCCGCGCGCTCGCTGCTGGCGAGGGCAGCGGGTCGGCCCGCGGGACGAGCACGGCGGCCGCCCCAGCGGCCACGACCGAACCGCCGATGCCGAGGACGACGATCGCCAGCTCGATCGAGCGGTCCGCCAGCAGCCCGGCCAGAGCCGCGCCGACGGGCATGCCGAGGTAGTTGAAGGCCATCGACACCGCGAATGCGCGTCCCATCCAGGCTTGGTCGGTGCGGCGCTGGCGGACGGTGAACAGCGCGATGTCCATCGGCCCGATCAGGAGGCCGACGAGCAGCATCTCGGCCACCAGCAGCGCCAGTCCGATCGGCACCGACGCCTGGCCGGCGGCGACGAGGAGGAGGCCGACGACCGGCACGATCGCGACCATCGGCCACACGAGCATCGCCCACTCGCGTCCGCGGGAGTCCATGCGGCCGAAGGCGAATGAGGAGATCATCCCCGAGATCCCGGACGCCGCGAACACGAGGCCGACGATCGCCTCCGACAGCCCGAAGCGAGCGATCACGATGAGCGGGATCACGATGCTCGTCATCCCGTGAGCGAGGTTGCCGAGGGTGATCGCGAACCCGAGGCCTCGGAGCGTGCGATTCCCCCACGTGTAGCGCAGGCCGGCCCACGCATCGGCGAAGACGCGTCCGCTCGACGCGGTGGGCGCGGCCGGGTCCGGTACCCCGATGAGCGCGACGGCCGCGATGCCGAACGAGACGCCGATGACCAGCAGCGCGAGCGGCCCGCCGAGCACGGCGACGAGCACGGCGGCGATCGGCGGGCCGACGATCGTGGCGGCCACGTAGCCGTTCGAGTCCACCGCGTTCACGCGCTCCCAGAGCGGCTCCGGCACGAGGATCGGGAAGAGGCTGCGCAGGCCGACGTGACTGAGGATCGAGGTCAGCGATCCGATGATCGCGATCAGCAGCAGCAGCGGACCGGGCAGCGCGTCCGCCAGCGCGAGGCCGCCGACGACCACCATCGCGGCCAGCGCGACGAGGTAGTCGAGCAGGACCAGCCGGATGCGGCCGTGCCGGTCGAGCAGCGCTCCCGCGATCGGGCTGATCAGGAGGCCCGGGAAGACGCTGGCGAAGGTCACGAGGCCGGCGAAGGCGGGGGAGCCGTACCGGTCCAGCGTGAACAGGACCAAGGCCACGCCGACCATCGACTGCGCGACGCGGGCGATCTGCATGCTGAGGAGCACGCGCCCCAGGGTCGGGACGCGCAGCAGCGCACGGTAGGAGCGATCGGTGGGGCTCACGGGACTGCCATCCTACCCCGACGGTGCCCCTGCCGAAGTGTCGGCGAATGCTTGAAGGATCGCGGCCGGGCTGCGCGGTTCCGCCGATAGATGCCTCGATGGTTCACGCGAAGGACGTCCCGGCGGACCTCCGGTGAAGGAATCGCTGAATCATCGGCGATTCCGCTCGCCAGCCACGTGCTCCGTGAAGAATTCGCTCATCTGTCGGCGCGCCGCGTGAAGCGTCAGCAGCAGCCGCCGCCTCCGCAGCAGCCGGCATCGGCCATCGCGAGCGCGTCTCGTGCCTGTGCGCTCCACAGCGGAGCATCGGCCGGCTTCGTGGCCTTCACGATCACGCTGTGCATCCCCTCGGCAACGGTGTGGGTGGAGGTGAGCGACACGTCGTCCAGGCCGACCGCTCGCAGGCCTGCCTCGAACTCGGCGAACGAGAGCGCCCCGGCGATGCAGCCGACGTACGAGCCGCGTTCGGCCCGCTGCTCCGGCGTCAGCGCGTCCTCGGCCACGATGTCGGTGATGCCGATGCGCCCACCGGGCTTCAGGACCCGCGCGATCTCGCGGAAGACGGCCGGCTTGTCCGCGGCGAGGTTGATGACGCAGTTGCTGATCACGACGTCCACCGAGTCGGCGGGCAGCGGCACCGCCTCGATCGTGCCCTTGAGGAACTCGACGTTCGTCGCGCCCGCCGCGGCGGCGTTGCGCTGGGCGAGCGCCAGCATCTCGTCGGTCATGTCGAGGCCGATGGCGCGGCCGGTGGGCCCGACCCGCTTCGCTGACAGCAGGACGTCGATCCCGCCGCCGGACCCCAGGTCGAGCACCCGGTCACCCGGGCGAAGCTCGGCGACCGCGGTCGGGTTCCCGCAGCCGAGCGAGGCCAGGACGGCCGCATCCGGCAGCTCGGCCTGCTCGAGTGCGGAGTAGAGGCCGGCGCCGATGCCCTCCTCCGGGCCGCAGCAGGCACCGCTGCCGGTGGCCGCCTGGGTCGCCGCGGCGGCGTAGCGCTCGCGGACGAGCTCGTGGATCTGCTCGGTCATCGGTTCGGGGCTCCTATGAGATCTGGACGAGGTTGGTGAGGCTGGCGCCGACGCCGGCCCAGCGACGCCCGAAGTCGGGGGAGAGGGAGTAGACGATGTTCGTGCCCTGGCGCTCGCTGACCACCACGCCGGCCTCGCGCAGCACCTTCAGGTGGTGGCTGATCGTGGGCTGGCTCACCGTGCAGCACTCGGTGAAATCGCAGGCGCAGACGTCATCGGCGGCGGCCAGCTGGCGGACGATGGACAGGCGGACCGGGTCGGCCAGAGCGGACAGGAGCATGACGTCGGGATCGGCGCTGCGCATCGGTTGCGGGTGCCTCGTGATGGTGGTCGTTCGCCGGCATCCTAGTCGAGATATTGATGAACGTCAATATCTACCGACGTCGATATGCGTTGAGGGCCGATCGGCCCTTGGCGCGACGGGCGCGACGGGCCCATGCTGGAGGGCGAACAAAACGATGATCGAGGAGTACATCATGGTCGAGACGGCGGAACCCCCCATCAACGAACCGATGACCGGCGGAAGGCTCGTCCGTGCGTCGGAGGAGGCGGCGCCGACCATCCGGCAGAGCGCGATCGGCATCGTGCGATCCGAGTCGGCGACCATCGGCCAGGCCCTGGTCGGCGCAGTGTTGGCCCGCGGGGACGTCTCCGTGGCGCAGGGCGGGGGACGGTTGTTGCTGGCCGGGAACGATCTGGTCGTGCACCAGGGCGGAGGGGGGATGTTCGTCGCCGGCGGCGACGCCGAGATCCGGGAGGGCGGTGTCGGGACGATGGTCGCGCTCGGGAAGGTCTCGATCGAGCGCGGCGGGGCGGTGATGGCCCTCACCCGATCGCTCGAGGTCGGAGAGGGTGCTACCGTCGGTCTGGCGCTCTCGCCGAACGTGGTCGTTCAGCCGGGCGGGCGGGTCGTGGCCGGCCTTCGCGAGGCGGTCGTCGCCGGCGCGGTCGGCGGCCTGGTGCTCGGGTTGGTGGTCGGAGTGCTGCGGCGCCTGGCTTCTGGGCGCTAGCCTCAGCCGTCGGCGCGGACCACGACGACGCGCGGCAACCCGGCACGGAGCGCGCGCGGGATGCGGTCGCCCGCGCCGGCGACCGTCGTGTTCGGGCCGACGGTCTCCTCGCGGACCGACGGCCGCTCGGCTGCCGAGCTCTGGAGGGTGTGGACGATCTCGCGCACGCGGAATCGACGCTGCGCTCCGTCGTCCGCGATGTACTCGATGACGTCGCCGACCCGTGGGAGCGCGGCCCCGTGCTCGAGATCGGCCGACCAGTCCTCGTCCTCCACAACGAGCGTCCAGGGCAGCGCGTCGGGCGGGCCGCCACCCTCCTCGGGGCCGGGCTCGCCGCCGGGGCGGTGCGCGATGTCGGGCGCTGGATCCATCGGTCTCCTCGCTGATTCGGTGCGCCGTATTGTGTGCGCTCCCACAGCCCACCTGCCATGATCGGCCGCGATGTTCTCGCCGGAGGAAGAGCTCGCGCGACCGAGGCGTGAGCGGTGGTGGCGTTCCGTCCTCATCGTCCTGGCGACGATCTACGTCGCGCTCCTGCTGGCCCGCCTCCTCGTCGAGATCCTTGGCGGCTTCACCCCGATCCTGCTCATCGTCTTCACCTCCTGGTTGCTGGCCTTCGTCCTGTCCCCCGTCGTGAACTGGCTCGCCGAGCGCAGGAGCGTCTCCCGGGGCGCCGCGATCGGCGTCGTCTACTCCGCGACCCTGATCGGCAGCGCCTTCCTGCTCTTCTACGCGGCGGCCGCGCTGGGCGCCGATATGGGCGACATGGCCGCCGACTTTCCGCTCACGCGTGCGCGCATCGAGGGGATCCTCGGGGAGTGGTCGGAGCTCGTCGCCTTCGGGAACTTCCAACCGGATCTCGTCGAGCTCTACCGGGACGCGGAGGCGACCCTCATCGCCTCGACGGGATCGGTCCTCGGGGAGGTGCCCGAGGTCACGGTCGCGGTGCTCGGCGCCCTCGTGCTGGTCGTCATCCTCAGCCTCTACATGCTGGCCGACAGCGCCGGGATCCTCGCCAAGTTCGAGCGCGTCGTCCCCTCTCGGTACGCCGACGAGGTCGAGATCCTGGAGCGGACGGTGTCGAACGCATTCGGCGGCTTTCTCCGGGCCCAGGTGATCCTTGCCGCGATCCAGACCGCGATCACGATCCTCGTCGTCATCGTCATGGACCTGCCGTACGGCTTCCTCATCAGCGCCACGTCCGCGCTGCTGATGCTCATCCCCTTCTTCGGACCGCCCCTGGCGCTCGTCCCGCCGATCGTGGCGACCGCGATCTTCAACCCCGGCTGGGTGCTGGTCGTCGCGCCGATCCTCCTCGTCGCCCAGACGCTGCTCGTCAACGATCTCCAGCCGCGCCTCATGCGCAAGGCGCTGGGGATGCACCCGATCCTCGTGCTCGTCGGCCTGCTCGTCGGCTCGCAGATCGCCGGCGTGTGGGGCGCCCTGTTCGGCATCCCGATCCTTGCCGTCCTCAATGTCTTCTTCAACTACGCGGTCAACCTGCGCGCCATCGAGGACTCCCCAGATGTGAACGTCGAGGAGGTGCTGGAGGAGGTCCGGCAGGAGGTGCCGGACGCGACGCCCGAAGAGCTCGTCGCGCTGGCCGCCGAGCGGGCGGAGGAGGTCAACGAGGGAGCCGCCGAGGAGGTGGCGGAGAGCGTGCACAGCGCATCCGACGATCTGCGGGCTGCGGCCGGGGACATGAGCGCCGCAGCCGGTGACCAGCGATCCGCGGCCGGCGAGTTGGGTGAGTCGGCCTCCGACCTGCGTCGGGCCGTCGACGGGCTCCGCGCCGATGGCGAGGATCGGCCCTAGTCCAGGGCGGCTCGGTGGGACGGCGCCTGTCGATGGAACCGGCAGGAGCGCTGGACGAGTGAGTCGAGCTCCGGCGGGTCGAAGGGCTTGTCTCGCGCCGGTGAGGTGAAGGACAGGATCCGGTCCCCGGTCAGCACCACGACCGGCAGGCTGCTGAGCTGCGGATCCCGCGCCACCTCGCGCGACAGGTCCCAGCCGTCCATGTGCGGCATCCGGACGTCGGTGAGGACGACGCACGGCATCGGCTCGGATCGGAGCTTCTGAAGGGCGGCGACGCCGTCAGTGGCGACCTCCACCCGGTGCCCGCTCTCCGTGAGCGCGTCGACGTACAGGGCACGTACGCCAGGCTCGTCATCGACCACGAGCACCGAGTGGATCCTCGCCATTGGCCCCCATCGCGCGGTGGTTGCTCCCGACACCCGATGCACGTCGCGTGCCGCAGCGGGTGGGTGGATGGTCCTGGACTCCGCTGGTACTCCACCGCGCCCGGGTCCGGGGTCGAACCGGGACGAGTCGCCTACAGATTCGCGCCACGCCGCTCCGTACCGTGTCGATGGGCGCCGAGCCGCCCGCACGGCACACCACCGCACCGGAGTCGGAGTCCATCGGATGCTCGTCCCCACCGCCGTCCGTCGCCCACGACGGATCCTCGCCAGGACGCTCGGCTTCGGCCTGAGCGCGCTCGTCGCCGCCGGGTTGCTGACCTGGAGCCCAGCGGCCACGAGCGGTTGGAACCAGGGGTCCGCCGAGGCGACGCTCTGGCAGCTCCTGAACGGCGCGCGGGTCAACAACGGCATGGCGCCGCTCCAGCAGCACTCGACCCTGATCGGCCTCGCCCGGTGGCGCAGCTCGGACATGCTGGCGAAGGACTACTTCAGCCACACGATCGCGGGATGCGGGTGCCTCGTCTACGCCTACTACGACAGCCACGGCCTGAACTACGTGTGGGGCGGGGAGAACATCGGCTGGAACTCCGGCCTGGATGACTCGTATTCACCCGTCCGCGTCCACGAGCGGTTCATGGCCTCGCCCGGCCATCGCGCGAACGTCCTGAACAGCGCGTTCACGCACGGCGGAGTTGGCGCGGCGGCCGCCGACAACAAGATGTTCCAGGGCTACGTCCAGAACACCCGAATGTACACCGAGCTCTTCCTCCAGGCGCCCGCGTCGGCTCCGGCCCCTCCGTCCGGTGGCGGGGGCGGCGGCGGTGGTGGTGGGGGCGGCGGCGGCGGAGGCGGGGGGTCGACGGCCCCGGCACAGACGGCGGTCGCGCAGCCGAAACCGAAGCCCAAGCCGAAGACCGTGACGGTCGATGCCCCGGCGCGCCCGGTCTCGACCGCCCACATGGATGGCGTCCTCACACTCGTGTCGGCACCTGCATCGTTCGACCTCGTTGCGCGCCATCAGCTCGACGAGATCGCCGCCGCGCGGGTCGCCAGCATGGCAGCCGATGCGGAGGCGGCCGAGGCGGCCGTCGCGGCGACCGGCCTCCAGGTCCAGCCGGCCGACGATCCCGATCCAGGGCTCCTGGACGGCTTCGTCGCAGCGGTGATCGGCTTCCTCTTCGGCTGACCGCGCCGAATCGCCCCCTGGGCGACGACTCGAGCTCCGGGGGTGCCCGGCGGGTTGTGCGCGACTTGGATGCTGTGCCGCGTGGGGAGCGTTGACGCGAGATCGGGCCGTCACTCGCGGAATCCAGCCTCAGGGCCGGCGCTCAAGCCGGGTCAGCGACCGCGGAATGTGCCGATACCGGCACATGATCCAACTCGGGTGCCCGCGAGTCGGATCACTGGCGGCCCGAGGGCCAATACGTGGCAGATCGGTCCGTCACAGGCGGAATTCACGCTCGGCGCGGGCGTGCAGACCCGGTCGCGGGCCCCGGCATGCGCTGATACCGGCACATTGTCCGACTCGGCGATGAGCGCAACGGACAACCCGCCCCGGTGAGCGCACGGCACCAGGACCACGTGGCAGAGGCAAGCACGCTAGGGCGGGTGCGTACCGCGCCCGCACGTACGAACCCCGCGCGGCCGGCTCCGTGGCGCCTGAACGCCACGGGCGATCAGACCCCACCGTGGCGGCGGGACCCGTGGCGCCTGAACGCCACGGGCGATCACCGTGTCCTGCGCGGGGAACCCGTGGCGAACGTGCACCGATGGGTAGACTCAGCCGCATGCCGGTGATCCTCGAGGCACGCGACCTCGTCAAGCGCTACCCGCTCGGCGAGGCCGAGGTCACCGCACTCCGCGGCGTCTCGCTCCAGGTCGAACAGGGCGAGTTCGTGGCGATCATGGGGACGTCGGGCTCGGGCAAGTCCACGATGCTCCACCTCCTCGGGGGCCTCGACCTTCCGACCTCCGGCGAGGTCGTGATCGACGGGATCGGGATCTCCGCGCTCGACGAGGAGCACCGGACCCTGACGCGGCGCGCGAAGACCGGGTTCGTCTTCCAGTTCTTCAACCTCATTCCGCTCCTCAGCGTCGCCGAGAACGTGGCGCTGCCGTTCCTCATCGCCGGCGACTCGGCCACGCGGCACCGGCAGCGGATCGGGGAGCTGCTGACGCTGGTGGGGCTGGCGGACAAGGCCGATCACCGGCCCGACCAGCTGTCGGCAGGCGAGCAGCAGCGGGTCGCGCTGGCGCGCGCGCTCGCCACGAGCCCCGCCATCCTCCTGGCCGATGAGCCGACCGGCAACCTCGATTACACGACCGGGACCGAGATCCTCGATCTGCTGTGGGACTCCGCCGACCGGCTTGGCCAGACGATCGTGCTCGTCACCCATGACGCGCGCGCCGCCGCCTATGCGGACCGGGTGCTCGTGGTCCGCGACGGGCAGATCCTCGACGAGATCGCGCTCGGACGACGGCAGGACCACGACGCCAAGCCGCTGATCCGCCGGCTCGCGGCGCTCGGGCTCTAGGAGCCGATGCGCCTCTCGTCGCTCGCCTGGCGCGGTCTGCTGGCGCGCCCGCTGCGAACCGCGCTGGCCATGGCCGGCATTGCGTTGGGGGTCGCCGTGGTGACGGCCACGATCGTCACCGGCTCGTCCTCCCAGCAGGCACTCCGCAGCGCCACCGCCGACCTGCTCGGATCGGCCGATGTGCGGCTTCGCGCCTTCGACGATCGCGGGTTCCAGCCACGCACCCTCCAGGCGATCCGGGCCCTGCGGGACGTCGAGGCCGCCGCGCCGGTCTCGGAGCGCCGCCTGCTCGTCTCGACCGCACCCGGCGAGGACGAGCAGGTCTTCACGCTGCTCGTCCTCGGGCTCGATCCGGAGGTGGACGCCGAGGTTCGTCCGCCCGAGGTGACCGCTGGTGTGCCGCTGTCGGCGAACAGCCCGACCGATGCGCTCGTCCCCGCGTCCTGGGCGACGCGACACCGGCTTGGGCTCGGCGATGAGCTCCTGCTCGGCGGCCGTCGGCAGGGGATGCCCGCGCTCCGGATCATCGGCCTCCTGCCGGACACCGGCCTCGCCGCCCTCGACGGCGGCGACGTCCTCATCCTCTCCCGTGCGACCCTCGACGACGCGTTCGAGATCCCGGCGCCGATCCGATCGATCGACCTCGACCTGGCCGGCGACGACCCTGACGCCGCGCTCGAGCGCGTGACGGCGACGCTCGAGGAGCCGTTCGTGGTCGAGACGGCCGACGATGCGGCGGCCCGCCTGGCCGCGGCTCAGACCGGCTTCGTCGGCGTTGCCCTCCTGTTCGGCCTGGTGGCGCTGGTGGTCGGCGCGTTCCTCGTCGGCAACACCCTGGCGATGACGGTCGGGGAGCGCACCCGCGAGCTCGGGCTGCTGCGGGCGGCGGGCACGACCTCGCGGCAGGTGCTCGGCATCGTCCTGCGGCAGGCGCTGGCGCTCGGCGTCGTGGGCGGGCTGGTGGGCGTCGTCGTCGGCGTCCTGCTGGCGGTCGCGATGATCGGCTTCCTGGCCTCCACGCGCGCGGTGCTCGTCGCCGGCATCCCGCTGCCGATGGCGGGCATGCTCATCGCCTTCGGGCTCGGCCTCCTGGTGACGCTGGCTGGCGCGATCGTCCCGGCGCTGCGCGCCGCCCGCCTCTCGCCGCTGGATGCGCTCCGCCCGTCGCGAAGCCCTGATCGGGACCTCGCCGACCGACTGCGCCCGATCGTCCTCGGGGAGCTGCTCGTCGTCGCGATCGGAATCCTGGCGGTGCTCGTGCTCGGCGCCGGTACGCCGATCCTGCCGCTGCTCCTGGCGCTCGGGCTCCTCATCGGCGGGGCGGTGGCGGCCTCCTACGTCCTCGACCCGCTCGGGCGGATCATCGGCAGGCCGTTCGAGTGGTTCTTCGGGGCGCAGGGGATGCTGGGCCGGGCGAACCTGGGGCGAGATCGGGCGCGGACCGGTCTCACGGTCGGCGCGATGATGATCGCCCTCGCCGCGGTCGTCGCGCTCGGGACGGTGGCAGAGTCGGCGCGCGCTGGCACGGAGCGCTGGGTCGGGTCGATCCTGCCGGGCGGCCACGCCATCCGGGCCAGCCTGCCCCTCGATATCGAGACGTTCCGCGACACCTTCGAGGCCACGACCGGGGTGCTGGTGGCGTCGCCGATCCTCGAGCTGCCGGCCGTCCGCGACACGAACGAGGGCCGAGTCGAGACCGCGGTCGCCGGCATCGACCCGAACGTCTTCCAGGACGAGGGCGCCCTGATCGTCACCGGCGCTGCCCGCGCCGACGCATACGCCGCGCTTCGCGCCGGCGGTGCCGTCCTCGTGCCGCGGTCCCTCGCCGATCGAGAGGGGATCGCGGTCGGCGACGGCGTGGCGCTCGGGCTCCCCGGGGACGACACCTCCGACTTCTCGGTCGCCGGGATCGTCGAGTACACGCTCCCGGCACGAACCACCGATGGCGCCCTCCTGGTCAGCACGGCCGATGCCCGGGATCGCCTTGGCGCCACCGCGGCCTCCCTGTGGGTGATGGTCCCGCAACCGGACGTCCCGGCCTCCGCCTTCTCCGCGGCGGTGCGCGAGACCGCCGCCGGGCTCGCCGCGCAGCCGCTCACCGCACGCGACCTCGCCGGCGAGCTGTCACGGTCGCTCGACACCCTGATCGGGCTGTTCGACGTGCTCGCCCTGATCGCCGTCGTCATCGGCGGGCTCGGGATCGTCAACACGCTCGGCATCGGCATCAGCGAGCGGGTCCGCGAGATCGCCATCCTCCGTTCGCACGGCATGACGGTGGGGCAGGTCCAGGCGATGGTCGTCAGCGAGGCGGCGATCATGGGCGCCATCGCCGGGGTGCTCGCGATCGTCACCGGGCTGATCGTGGCGGCCGTGCTGGTGGGGAGCGGCGCATCGGCGGAGCTGGCAGCCGGATTGCGGTTGCCGTGGGGGCTGCTGATCGCCGTGGTCCTCGTCGGCACCGGCGTGGCAGCGCTGGCCGGGCTGTACCCGGCGCGGGTGGCGGCCTCGCTGCCGATCGTCCGCAGCCTGAAGCACTTCGAGTAGGGAGATCCATGGCATCGCGGTTCTGGGAAGCCAAGGCCGGACGCGCGTTCGTCGGCCGTATCGACACCGGGAGCGACCTCGTGGAGGAGATCGAGCGGTTCTGCGCCGAGCAGAGCATCGTCGCCGCCCAGGTGACCGTGGTCGGCGCCATGCGCCGCATCCGGTACGCGTTCTACGAGCAGGCCGAGAAGCGGTACCGCGAGCTCGAGTCGGACACGCACCGCGAGCTGACGAGCTTCGTCGGGAACGTCTCGCTCCGCGACGGCTCGCCGTTCCTCCACGCGCACGCCTCGTTCGCCGATGCGGACGGTGGCACGATCGGCGGCCACATCCTGCGCGGCTGCGAGTTGTTCGTCGGGGAAGTGATGATCCGCGAGCTCGGCGACGTCTCGCTGGTGCGGCTGCACGACGAGGAGACCGGCCTCGCGCTCTGGTAGTGGCGGGGAGCCACGGTGGGCTGTGCTAAAATGGCGTCCTGCCCTTTCGGCAGTCTTCGCCTGGTCGACGCGTTCTTCTCGAACCGGCCTCGCGCCGCAACTCGCTCATTCGAGGAGAACGGGAGTCCACACCATGACCAGCGGAACCATCAAGCGCGTCATCTCCGAGCGCGGCTTCGGCTTCATCGCCGACGGCGACGGCAAGGAATACTTCTTCCACAAGGACGGCCTGTCGAGCTCGCTCGACTTCGACCGCCTGGTCGGCGGCGAGTCCGTCGAGTTCGTCGTCGAATCGGGCCCCAAGGGCGCCCGCGCCGTCCAGGTGCGCACGTCCTAGGCGCGCATCACCCGATGACCATCCGATCCGACACCTCCCCCGGGCCGGCCTCCGGCCGGGGGACGGTCATCGGCTCGAACGGCTCGCTGCCCCGAGCGCCGAACCGGCTCTCGATGCGGCGCGCCGACGTCCTGCTCGTGCAGCGCGCCAGCCAGACGATCGAGACCCTCGGCGACGACCTCGACCGCCGGCTCCAGCGCGAGGCGCGGCCAGCCGAGCGCCTGCGGATGATCCGGGAGACGACGAACCAGATCACGCGAGTCGCCAACGACGCCATCCATGCCTACGGGCGCGCCAGCCGCGCGGTCAAGGCGGAAGAGCAGCGAGCCGATTCGGACCTCGTCGCCGCCCGCGAGATGCGAGCCCGCCTCGACGAGGCTCGATCCGCCGTCCTTGCCGTGCTCGACGTCGCCAGCCGCCGATACCAGCCTTCGCCCGAATCGCCAACCGCCGAGGCTCCCCAGACCGACTGATCCGGCCGTGCGCCCGCGGTTGGCACCGATCCTGCGCCCTGCCACTCAGCGAGAGCGCCGGACGAACCCCGAGCCTCGTGCAGGGGGGAGCCGGCGCTCTCGCACTGGCCAGGCAAGCCCGGACCAAGATCTCGTTGCGCACGGTCATCCGGCCCTGAGCGTCCGTCCTGAGTTCAAGCGCGCGGCGGCCGACTTGATCGACTGGGGATGGAACCGGTCGGATCGCGCCGGGCGCAACGACCATCCATGCCGGCGATGTCTCGACCCCCGCTCACGGGATCACCACTCGCGGCCCCTCCGGTCCCATGTCGACCTCCATTGGATCGCTCAGTTCGCCGACGAGGCCGCCGTCGCGGTCATGGAGCAGCCATGCCAGGCAGACGAGCGACCCGTCAGGCCCGGGGAGCAGCTTCGCCCCGTACCAGGTACCGCTCCGATCTGCGAGAAGCACGCCGTGGCTTTGCCACTCGAACGGGCCCAGCGGGGTATCGGCCAAGAGGAAGTGGGTCCCGCGCAGGGCGGCCCGCGGGAGCATCTCCGCTTGGGGCGGTCCCCCGTCGGGGAGCCCGGGCACGCTGAAGAGCAGGCACCACCGTCGGTCGGCAAGCTGGACCAGCTGGGGAATCTCGAGGTGGCCGTAGACGCCGGGTCGCGTGATCGGCTCCAGCGCGACCCAGTGGTCCCACGCCTCCGC
>DASVEQ010000080.1:0-10259 GCA_036380455.1 Candidatus Limnocylindria bacterium
GGCCGGCGAGCTGCTCCACCCGGTCCGTCCAATCGATGGCGAGCACACGACGGATCCGTCGGTACGCGACGATCACGGCGCCGCTGAACCACAGCGCCCGGCAGAGCCAGTAGAAGTCGAAGCTCAGGACGAAGTAGGCAACGAGCCACGGGTAGCTGAAGCTCAGCCACAGCGGCAGGATCAGGATGGCCCACGAGATCAGACCTGGCACCATCTCGAGGAGCCGGCCGAGCCAGCGGTAGGGGTCGTCGTTCGGCGTGGTCATCAGCGCTCATCCGGCCGCGCGACCGGTGGCGACGATGCCGGACCGCCGCGCCGCCGCCTCAGTAGACGGGGGTCAGCCAGTCGCGATAAGCAGGGAGCTTGCCACGCACGGCGTCGAAGTACGTCCGTGACAGCTCACGGCTGATCGGTCCCGGCCGACCCGTACCGATCGCGCGTCGGTCGATCTCGATGACCGGGCTGATCTGCGCACCCGTGCCGCACAGGAACACCTCGTCCGCGGTGTACAGCTCGGTCCGGTCGATCGTGCGCTCGACGATCGGCACGGACAGGTCGTCGCGCGCGATCTCCATGAGGCGCCGACGGGTGATCCCCTCGAGAATGTTGTCGGTCACCGGCGGGGTGATGAGCTCGCCGTCCTTCGCGATGAAGAGGTTCTCCGCACTTCCCTCGCTCACGTGTCCGTCCGCGGTCAGCACGATTGCCTCGTCGAAGCCGTTCAGCTGCGCCTCGGACTTCGCGAGCGCCCCGTTGACGTATGCGCCGGTGATCTTGCCGCGCGCCGGGATCGCGTTGTCGTCGGTCCGCCGCCAGCTGCTCACCTGGGCGCGGATCCCGCCCTCGGTGTCGATGTACTGGCCGAATGGGACGCCGAAGATCGTGACGTCCGCGTCGAGGTTGTGCAGGCGGACGCCGATGGTCTCCGAGCTCTTGTAGACGATCGGGCGGATGTACACGTCCTCGCGAAGCCCGTCGCGCCGCAGAAGCTCGATCGTCAGCTCCGCCAGCTCCTCCGGCGACTGCCTGACCTCCATCATCAGCAGGCGCGCCGATGCCTGGATGCGCCGGTAATGCGCCAGCAGCTCGAGCGCGAACAGCTGCTCCTCGTCGCCGTTCCAGTACGCGCGGATGCCCTCGAAGACGGCGGTCCCGTAGTTGAAGCCGTGCGTCATCACGTTGATGTTCGCGTCGCGCAGCGGCACGAACTCGCCGCGGAAGAACGCCCACAGCTCGGTGGTCGTCTCCACCGCCGCGGTGTGGGGATCGGTCTCCTGCTTCAGCACTCTGGCCTCCCTGAGATGTCGGACTGCGCCGCCGGCGCCTCGCCGGCGCCACATCGGTCGCCCGCGAGCGCCCCGAAGTATACCCGCGACCGGTTGTCAGCCCACGCTCGGGGGTGACTGCTCGGAGATCGGGCGGTCACGCGTGGCGACGAGCGACACGACCACCGAGATGACGAGGATGGACACGATGATCCCGAGCGACAGCCAGACGTCGAGATGGACGACGTCGCTGAGGATCATCTTCACGCCGGCGAAGGCGAGGAGTGCGGCGAGCCCGTACTTCAGGTACTCGAACCGCTCGATCAGGCCTGCGAGCAGGAAGTAGAGCGATCGAAGGCCCATGATCGCGAAGGCGTTCGAGGTGAACACGATGAAGGTGTCGGTCGTGATCGCCAGGATCGCCGGCACGCTGTCGATGGCGAACATGATGTCGCTCGTCTCGATCACCACGAGAGCCGCGAAGAGCGGCGTCGCCCACAGGGCGCCGTTCCGTCGGGTGAAGAATCGCTGCCCGTCGAAGTCGTCGGTGACGCGCACGAAGCGCCGCATGAGCCGCAGGATCGGATTGGCGGACGGATCCACGTTGTCGGTCCCGGCCGTGACCATGCGCCAGGCGGTGAACAACAGCAGGGCGCCGAAGACGTAGATCACGAAGTGGAACGAGTGCAGAAGGGCGGTGCCTGCGAGGATGAAGATCGCGCGGAAGACGATCGCTCCGAGCACGCCCCAGAACAGCAGCCGATGCTGGTACTGCGGCGGCACCCCGAAGTACGCGAACAGCACGGCGAAGACGAACACGTTGTCCATCGAGAGCGAGTACTCGATGAGGTACCCGGCCAGGTACTCGGCGCCGCTCGTGGCGCCGCGGGTCAGGAAGATCCACCCGCCGAAGGCGAGGCCCAGGGTGACCCAGATCCCGACCCAGGTGGCCGCCTCGCGCATCCGCACGGCGCGCGCCTCGCGATGGAAGACGAACAGGTCGAAGGCGAGCAGGCCGCCGATGGCGACGGCGAAGATGATCCACGAGACGTAGTCGGTCAACGCGCGGCCTCCTGCGGTGGACCGAAGGTCTCTCCCGACCAGAAGGATCGGCCGGCGTCACCGGGCGAGATCACTCGACCCGCCGTCCTGACGATGACGCCTGAGTGGGGTACTCCCCCTCGGGCGCGCCGAGTGTCGCCCGAAACGCGGACCGGGTCAACCGGGCGGCGTGACGAGGATGGCCGTTCCCAGACTGGCCAGGACGAGCGCCAGCACGACGAGCGCGATCGCCACCCGGCGCCGCTCCCCGTGCTGCCAGAAGCCGATGGCGGCGACCGCGAGCACCCCGGCCGGGATCATCGTGAGGCCCAGGAGCCCGATCCCGATCACCGCCGGCGCTCCCCCGCCGAGCAGCAGGTCGACGAGGGACGGGCTTCCGGGCTCCGCACCGCTGGCCAGGATCGCCACGTAACCGATGCCGATCGCGGCGATCGCCACGAGCGTGCCGATCCGCAGCACCGCGGCGATGCCGCCGCCGAGCAGGTCGGGCCGACGACGGGTCGTCATGCGGCCCCCGCCGCCCGCAGGCCCATCTGGGCGGCCACGTACAGCACCACGACGACGAAGAGCGCCACGAGCCAGCTCGTCCGGAGCCGCGCCGAGAGGACAGCGCCGATCGCGGCGCCGCCGGCCACCCCGAGCACGACCGGCGCCGCGAGGCGCGGGTCCACGTCACCGCGGAACAGGTACGCGTAGGCACCGGCTGCCGCAGTGAGGCCGATCATGAAGTTCGAGGTCGTCACTGCGATCCGCATCGGCGCCCCCATCACGAGATGAATGAGCGGAACCGTGACGATCCCGCCGCCGACCCCGAGGAGGCCGGACACGTTGCCCGCGAGAAACGAGCCTCCGATGGCGGCGGGCAGACGCCGCGACCGGTAGGCCGGCTCGCCCGGCCCGTCCGGCGCCGCGGGATCGAGGGCGGCGTCGTCATCGGTCCCGGCCTCCCGGCGAACGAGGCCGCGCGCCATCGTGATCGCGGTGTACACGAGGAGCGCGGCGAAGAGCGCGGCCAGGAACCGCTCCGACAGGAACCCGGCGACGATTCCGCCGGTCAGCGCTCCGACCACGGTGCCGGCTCCGAGCGTCATCCCCAGCCGCACGTCGGCGCGCCCGGCACGGACGTTGATCGCCGCCGCCCCGGTCGAGGTGGCGATGACGCAGATGAGGCTCGTCCCGACTGCCGCGGTCAGGGGCACCCCGAAGCCGAGCGTGAGGATCGGCACGATGAGGATGCCGCCGCCGAGCCCGAGGAGCGCGCCGAACGCCCCGGCCGCGAGGCCGCTGAGCAGGAGCAGCAGATCGGTCGGCATCGGCGAAGACGACTCGACCGGCCGCGGGTGCCGGCCGCTCGATCGCTGCCTACGGGCGGAGGTGCTGCGGCGCGTACGGCAGCAGCGCGACGTGCCGGGCGCGCTTGAGCGCCGTGGTCAGCATCCGCTGATGGCGGGCGCAGGTGCCGGTCTTGCGTCGGGGCTCGATCTTCGCGCGCTCGCTCAGGTATCGGCGGAGGCGGTTGACCTCCTTGTAGTCGATGGTCTCGGCCTTGTCGACGCAGAAGTTGCAGACCTTGCGGCGACGTCGGTCGCGGTAGTAGTCCGCCGACTCGCGGCGGGAACGTGGGCTGGCCATGGAGTGCTTCGTCCTCTGTCGGTGCGGATGATCTAGAAGGGAATGTCGTCGACGTCCATCTCGTTGCCGGGCGCGGAGGAACCGCGCTGCTCGGCACCGCGCGGACGGACCGCGGGCGGAGCGTCGCCGTACGAGCCACCAGCCTTCGCGCCGCCACCGTCCTCGTCGCGTGGTCGGCGTTCGAGGTTCACGACGCGGGCGAAGGCGAGCTCAAGCGAGGTTCGCTTCTCGCCATCGCGGCTCTCGTATTCGCGAGCGCGAAGCTGGCCCTCGGCGTAGACCTTGTTGCCCTTGCGGAGCTGCTCCGCCAGCCGCTCGGCCGCCTGCTCCCAGACGCTCACCCGGAACCAGAGGGTCTCCTCGACCCACTCCCCATCCGGCCCGCGCTGGTTGTTGTTGACCGCCACCCGGAGCTCGGTCACCGCCTTGCCGTTCGGGGTGTATCGCAGCTCAGGGTCGGCGCCGAGATTGCCGATGATCATCATCTTGTTGAGCGTCATGTCGCGATCCTCCTGTGCGGTCGGGCGGTCAGCCCTCGGCGCGCTCCTCGTCCGGGTCCTGGGCCTCGGCCTCGACGGCCTCGACGGCGTGGGCTCCGTCATTCTGCTCGTCGGTGGCGTCGGCGGCATCGGCGTCCGATGATTCGTCATCCGACGTGTCGTCGGAATCGTCCTCGCCGGCCTGCAGCGGCTCGCCGTCGTCGTCGAGCGTCCGCGCGGCGGCTGCCGGGGCCAGCTCGTCGATCGGGCCCCGATCCTCGAGCACGGTGACGAGGTGTCGCAGGATCTCCTCGCTGATGAGCATGCCGCGCTCGATCTCCCGAACCTGTGACGGCTCGATGTCGAAGTGGATGAGGAAGTAGCTGGCCTCGCGATGCCGGTTGATGTCGTAGGCGAGGCGGCGCTTCCCCCACGGCGAGACCTTGCTGAGGCTGCCGCCGGCGTTGACGATGGCACGAGTGACCTTCTCGACCGCGGCCTGGAGCTTGTCGTCCTCCAGGTCGGGGCGGAGCAGGAGCATGAGCTCGTAACGGCGCATGGATGCGTCGTACTCCTCTCTCTGGGATTGCGGCGTTCGCCGAGCGGGAGCTCGCCGACGCGGCAGAAAGGGTTGGATCACAACGATCACGCCTCCGCGAACGGGAGGCGCCGGCCGAGTATACGCGTCCGGAGGCTCGGGCGCCAATGGATCGGGTTCGCCCGTATACTCCGGCTGATTCAACCCGCTGCCGTCGAAGTGCATGCCGCCCAATCCGATCCTGATCTGCGCCCGCAGCCCCGAGCTGCGCACCGAGCTGGAGAGCGCGCTGGCCGGCGCGGGCTACACGACCCACGCCGTCACCACGCCGGCCGACGCGGTGGCCGCCATGCGCGGGCAGGCACCCGACCTCATCGTCGCCGAGGGACTGGCCGCGTCGGGAGCCATCGCATCGCTTCGAACCGCGGGGGCGAGCGGCGTCACGCCGATCCTGGTGGTCGCCCCGGCCCGGGACGTCGAGGCACGGATCGCGTTCCTCGAGGCCGGCGCCGACGACGTCATCGACGGCGGGTTCGACCGCAACGAGCTCGAGGGCCGGGTGATGGCGCTGCTGATTCGCTCGGGCAAGGTGCGCCCGGAGCTCGCGTCGCGCGCCACGACGGGCGAGGTCATCGCCTTCTTCAGCCCGAAGGGCGGCGTCGGAACCACGACCCTGGCGGTGAACACGGCGGTCCTGCTGGCCGGCGGCGCCACGCCGGCACCTGCGGGCTCGAACGGCGCGGGACCCTCGATCCCCGCCTCACGCGTCCTGCTCATCGACCTGGACCTGCAGTTCGGCCAGGTGGCCACCCATCTCAACCTGACGCCTCGCTACGACGTCGCGGTGCTCGCCACCGACGACCAGGCGCTCGGCGATCCCGATCTCGCGCGGAGCTACCTGGCGACCCACAGCTCCGGCTTGTCGGTGCTCGCGGCGCCTGCCGGACCGGAGGCCGACTTCCGCGTGACGCTGGAGCACCTGCAGCGGATCATCGAGCTGATGCGGCCGCAGTTCGACCACATCGTGGTGGACCTCGGCAGTCGTCTCGACCCGCGCTCGCTCTGGGTCCTCGAGCAGGCCGATGCGCACGTCTTCGTGCTCTTCCCCGAGATCGCCGCGCTGCGAGCCATGAGCCTGCTCCTCGCCTTCCTGACCGATACGACCCCGCTGCGGGCGCGCACGCACCTCGTGGTCAACCACGTCTTCCCGAAGGAGCTGCTGAAGACGCGCGACGTGGCGAACCTGCTGCGAGCCAAGCCGGCGGCCGAGGTGCCGTACACCGAGGTCGAGATGATTCGCTCGGTGAACGAGGGCATCCCTCTCGTCGTCGCGCGTCCGGCCTCCCCGGCTGCGGCGGCCATGCGCCATGTCGCCCAGGCGGTCATCGGCATCGCCCACCAGGCCCCGACGGCCAAGCGGCCGGAACGTCGCAAGCTGTTCGGGCGCCGCTAGGGCTGCAGCGCATGGTGCCGGAGGAGGGACTCGAACCCCCAAGCCTTGCGGCCGCCGGGTTTAAGCCGGCTGCGTCTGCCATTCCGCCACTCCGGCAACGCGCGGGCTAGGGTACCGCACGCTAGGGCTGCCCCCTTGCCCTGTCTCCGGCCATGGGTATGCTTCCGCAACCAGCAGCGGCCCATGGCTGAACGGAGGGAGGGAGCATGTCGAGGGGGGATCTGGCGCGCGGCCGGGCGATACGGCTCCTCATCGGGATCGCCGTCGTCACCATGGCCGTTCCCGCCGCCCGGCCGGCGCCCGCCTCCGCCACCGCCGCGGTCGTCGACCGGCTGGCCGGCTCGGACCGCTACGCGACCGCCGCCGCGATCAGTGCGGCCACGTTCGCTCCCGGCGCCCCGGTCGCCTTCGTGGCCACCGGCGCCACCTTCCCGGACTCCCTCGCCGCCGGCTCCCCCGCCGGGCGGCTGAAGGGCCCGATCCTGCTGGCGACGGCCACCGCCCTGCCGGGACCGACCAGCGCGGAGCTCGACAGGCTCAATCCGCAGCAGATCGTCGTCCTCGGTGGAACCGCGGCCATCGGTGTTGGGGTCGAGACCGCGCTCGCTCCGTTCACCAGCGGATCCGTGACCCGGATCGCCGGTGCGGACCGGTACGCCACCGCGGCACGGATCAGCGAGCGGTACTTCGCGCCGGGAGCCCCGGTGGCCTACGTCGCGACCGGGCGCAGCTTCCCCGATGCGCTGAGCGCCGGCGCGGCGGCGGCTCGACTCGGTGGGCCGGTCCTCCTCGTCGACCATGGCGCGATCCCGTCCACGGTTCGCGCGGAGCTTGGCCGCCTGGTAGCGAAACGCATCGTCGTGGTCGGAGGCACGGCGTCGGTCAGCGACGCGGTCGTGAGCGCGCTCCGGTCCTTCACGTCCGGCGGCGTCACGCGCCAGGCGGGGGCGGACCGCTATGCCACCGCCGCGGCGGTGAGCGCGGCCGTCTTCGGTCGCGACAGTGGCCTGACCGTGCACATCGCCAGCGGATCGGGCTTCGCCGATGCAGTCGCCGGCGTGCCCGCGGCGGGGTCGCTCGGCGCCCCGGTGCTGCTGACGGCGCGTGATCGGCTGCCCGGGGCGACCGCGACCGAGCTCCGACGCCTGGACCCACAGCGCGTGCGGATCCTCGGTGGCGAGGCCGTGATCGGTCCTGGTCTGCCCGGGCAGATCCGCACCGCGACGACGTTCGCACGCGTCGGGCCCTGGGAGTTCCGCGTCGATGGGCTCGGCCTCTCGACGGTTCCCGAGGACATGCTCGCCTTCAACGGCAGCACCCTGATCAACCTGTATGGGACGCGCGACGCGGACGGGGTCTTCATCTACCGGGCCGCCGACGGGAAGTGGTATGACCACCCGGTCGGCCAGGCGCAGTACGTCGTGAACATGCTGCGCAACTACCGCCTCCGCCCGGACCAGCAGTACCTTGACCTGGCCATCGCCAACGCCGAAAGGCTGCTCGACCGGTCGGTGGCGCACGGCGGCGGCATCTTCTTCCCGTACCCGTTCGACTGGGGCCTCCACGGGCGGGGCACGCTGGCTGCGCCGTGGTACTCCGGCATGGCGCAGGGCATCGCCCTCGCCGGGTTCGTGCGCCTCCACGAGATCACCGGTCAGGCCCGATGGCTCGACGCCGCGCACAAGACGTTCGCCTCATTCCTCGTGCCCCGCCAGGCGGGCAGGCCGTGGGTCACCGCCGTCGAGAACGGGCTGCTGTGGCTCGAGGAGTACCCGTGGCAGCCGCTCGACCACACGTTCAACGGGCACAACTTCGCGACCTGGGGCCTCTACGACTACTGGCGCCTGACCGGCCGCCGCGATGCGGCCGAGATGACGATGGGCGCGATGACGACGAGCGCCCGCGTCGCCGGCACCGTGCGCACGCCGGGCGGCATCAGCCACTACTGCATCGCCCAGAGCTGCCTCGACCGCAAGGTCCGCAACCCCGACTACCACCTCACCCACATCGGGCAATTCATCCAGCTGTTCCGGTACACCCGCCACGAGCCGTTCGCCCGCCTGGCAGACACGTTCACCGCCGACAACCCGAACTTCCGGACCGGCGGGACCGTGATCTTCCACGCCGGCACCCATGTCGGCTACACGTTCAGCAGCGCCGGCGCGGGCTCGCCCTCGAAATCGCTGACGCTGTCGCGCTCGAGCAACGCGCCGTACGCCAGCCGCACGGTGCCGTACGGCTGGATCGCGCCGGGCAACGGCATCTGGTTCAGCATGTCGGACGGCTTCTTCGCGGGGACCTGGATCCGGGAGTCGTCGAAGGCCTACGCCCGCGGATTCGTCGATCGGCTCGAGTTCTACTGGCAGCGCTCGCTCACCGTGTCGGCGGGCACCCGGACGGCGTACCGCTTCGACGCCAGTGGCGGGGTCACCGAGCAGAAACAGGCAACGACGACCGCCACGACCTGGGCCTACACGTCCCGGGCCAGGATCAACGGCCGTCCATCGGTCTACCTCGTGTCCGGGCCCCTGGCGGGGTTCTGGTTGCCGGTGTCCGGCACGACCGCCACGGCGCTCGCCGAGGCTATGGATCCGATGCCGTCAGGTGAGCGTGGGTTCACGCAGGCATCGGGCTCCATCCGCATCGAGCCACCGGTCGTCCGGCCCGCGGTCGACCCGCTCATCCCGCCGCCGATGCCCGGTCAGCAGGAGCTGGCCCCGGCCGACGACGCGCCGAGCGCCCCTGCCGTGCCGCCGTGCGTCCCGCCTCGCGCCGCTCGCGCAAGCCGGCGTCGGAGGATGCGGCGATTGCCGGTGAAGCGCACGGCCCATCGGCTCGGCGGCCGCCATCCGACGCACGTTCCCGACTGCCCGGATGAGCTCGGGTATGCGACTTGCTTTTGACCGCTGCTGCATCCGGCGGATCGCTTTGGGGGGAACAAGGAGGTCGGTCGGATGCTCTCGTATGATGAGCATGAGCCGGCGGTTCAGCTACGTTCCCCCCGTAGTCGGTCCGCCGGCTCTTGCGTATGAGATTCAGGGGAGAAACGAAGCCGCCACCTGTCAGGGCCAGGTGTCGTCATGCCGTCGCAGGTGTCGCAATCGGCTCATGGACTTGCGCCTGCTCTCATCGAAGATGCGGGCTTCCTGATCATCGGCTGCGCGGCGGCGCCGGACAATCAGCAGGTAGTACAACTCCGTGCCGATCAGGAGCCCGAGGAATGCAGGGGGTTGCACAAGCCAGTCGATCCCCACGCGAGGTTGCCATGCAGGAACGGTGCTCAACCTCCCGCGTTGGCACCGGCGAGGGCACCGATGTCGACGAATCCGGGCCCCGATGGGTCGGCTTCACGCTCAGACTGTGGAGGCGACGACGGGAATCGAACCCGTGTACGCGGTTTTGCAGACCGCTCCCTGAACCACTCGGGCACGTCGCCACCGAATCATCCGGGTGGCTGCCCCGCGAGGATTCGAACCTCGGTTCACGGATCCAAAGTCCGCTGTCCTACCACTAGACGACGGGGCACCGCCTCGTCTCACGCTAGCAGGTCAGCCGCAACGCGTACCAGCCCGGACATGAAAATGGAGCGGAAGACGGGACTCGAACCCGCGACCCTCACCTTGGCAAGGTGATGCTCTACCAACTGAGCCACTTCCGCCCGCTTCACCGATGATACCGCGTGGCTGGTGCCGAGGGTCAGAATCGAACTGACGACACCCGCCTCTTCAGGGCGGTGCTCTACCGACTGAGCTACCTCGGCCTCGAACGCGTCCGCATCAGGCGGTCGCAAGGATACCGATGCGCCCGAGCGCTCGCAACCGGACGGTCCC
>DASVEQ010000081.1:0-3807 GCA_036380455.1 Candidatus Limnocylindria bacterium
ATGGATCCAGACCGGCGTCGCGAAGTCCTTGAGCCGATGCTCCCCGAGGTCGAGGAATGCGTCCCCGGTGTCAAGGTCGGCGCGCGTCTCAGCCGAGAGCAGCACCTGGCCGCCGTGGCCGGCGGCGGCGATGCGGGCACCCTTGTGCACGTCGGGCCCGACGTAGCCCTCGTCGGTCAGCAGCGGGGTGCCGGTGTGCAGGCCGATGCGGATCTTGATCGGGCCCTGCTGCAGCGCGTCGGTGGCGGCGCGGGCGGCGGCCAGGGCACCCGGCGCGGTGGGGAAGGCCACGAAGAAGGCGTCGCCCTGGGTATCCACTTCGACCCCGCCGTGGGCGGCGAAGGCGGCGCGCAGGATGGCGCGGTGGGTGGCCACCGCATCGGCATAGGCATCGGCGCCGAGGTCGTGCAGCAGCCGGGTGCTGCCCTCGATGTCGGTGAACAGGAAGGTGACCGTCCCGCTGGGGAGCTCCGGCCGTGCCACGGGCCGGATCATCGGTCCGGCGAGGCGGCGGGTCAATGGGGGTCGCGCCGAACCGCGGAGTTGCGTGGGGTGGGACTGACGGCCAAGGAGGGGCTGCTGCTTGGCCGCGGTTTGCTCGCTGGCGGGAACGGTGGGCAGGGAGAGGCCGAAATCGGGGGCAAGTTGGCCGTTAGTCCCGTGGGGTGCAAACCGCGGGAGGGCTCGCGGTGGTCGCGGCGGTCGCGGCGGTCGCGGTGGTGGTTGACGCGCGACGGACCATTCGGTCTGTGACGACGCCAGGGCGACCGTTCTGCTGCGAGGAGGACCTGGCGCGCCTCGCGTATGACGGCCTGAACGCGCAGGCCGACACACGGCCGCGGCTGGTGGGCATCACCTACCCGCGGGACACCTGGTGGATGCGCACCTTCATGCGCGTCTACAACCTGTGGCAGGTCGTGCGGCGCAGTCCGGCGCGCTACTTCGTCCACCGGCATGCGCGGCTCGAGCGCTGGATGGCGGACGCCGGGTATCGCAACGTCCATGAGGGCGGCATCCGAATCTGGCGCGTGGTCGTGTACCGGCGTTCGGAGGCCGCCGCATGACGAGCGGCGGGCGCACCGATGAGGCGAGGGCGCTGCTCGACCGGGTCATCGGCCTCGCCGACGAGCCAGCCGACGACGACGACCTGCGCCTGCGCAAGCGGGTGATGGTCATCGCCGGGTACGTGCTGGCGGTCGTTCCGCTCCAGCTGCCGGTGCTGGGGCAGGGTCTGCCGCTGGCCTGGGTCGTCGCGGCCACGATGCCGCCGCTGAGCGCGCTCAACCTGTTCGTGCTGGCCCGCTCCCGACGCTTCGAGCGCTACGTCCACGTGCTGATCCTGCTGGTCCTGGCGTTCCCGGCCGTGATCGAGGTCCTGCTCGGCGGACTGGCAGGATCGAGCGCGGCGCTGATCTTTGCCTTCCTGGGGCCGGTGCTCGCGCTGCTCGGCCTGGGGCCGCGGCGCGCGACCGCCTGGTTCGTGGCATTCGCGGCGGTGGTCATCGGCGTCATCCTGCTCGACCCGCCGGTGAGCAGCCAGATCCCGGTCCAGCCCTACCCCATGCGCCTGGTCTGGTACGCGGCGAACCTGCTCGTCCCGCTCGGGTTCACGTTCGCGCTCCTGCGCTACACGGATGTCCGTCGGCGCCTGGCCGAGGCGAGATCGGACGAGCTCCTGACGAACGCCATCCCACGCTCGATCGCCGCGCGGCTGCGGCGCGGCGAGGAGCGGATCGCCGAGTCGTATCCGGAGACGACGGTCCTCTTCGCCGATCTCGCGGGCTTCACGCCATGGGTCCGCCGGACCGATCCCGCGCAGGTTGTGAGCTTCCTCGATGCGCTGTTCACCCGCTTCGACGAGCTCGCCGCGGCATCGGGTGTCGAGAAGATCAAGACCGTGGGCGACGAGTACATGGCGGTGGCGGGCGCTCCGGAGGCGCGGCCGGAGCACGCATCGGCGGCCATGCGATTCGCGCTCGGTATGCGGGGAGCCCTCGAGGAATCTCGCCAGGGGCTGGAGGTGGCGCTGGAGCTGCGCATCGGCCTGGCGAGCGGGCCGGTGGTGGGAGGCGTCATCGGCCAGCGGCGGATCCTGTTCGACCTGTGGGGCGACACGGTCAACATCGCGTCCCGGATGCAGTCGTCCGGGGTGCCGGGTCGCATCCAGGTCGCGCCCTCGACGCGCGCGCTGCTCGGGGATGACTACGCGTTCGAGGAGCGGGAACCCGTCGAGGTCAAGGGCCTCGGACCGATGACGACGTTTCTGCTCGCCTGACCGGTCGCCGGCTGGTGGCGCGCGTTGCTGTGCGTCTTATGCCGCGGGGGTTGCCCGGGGTGGGACTACGGCCAAGTTGGGGCTGCTGCGTGGCCGCGGTTTGCTCGCTGGCGGGAACGGTGGGCAGGGAGAGGCCGAAAACGGGGGCAAGTTGGCCGTTAGTCCCGTGGGGTGCAAACGCGCGGGAGATCCAGGCCGGCGGAGCCCGTGGAGGTCGAGGTCGGTGGCGACCGCTCGCCACAAGGCGATTGCAGCGCAGTGCCGGATCGGGCCATGACGGTGGGGGCAGCGCAGGGCCGGATCGGGCCATGACGGTCGAGCCAGCACGAATCCGGCGGGTGGCCCGGGGGTCGAACGTACCGGGGGGTCCGGGGTTGTGGCGGGTGGTGACAGCGGGCAAGGTGGGCCGGCTGCCCGAGCGCAAGCACCCCGCTACGAGGAGCCGGATGAAGCACCTGAGACACCTGATGCTCGCCATCGCCGTGCCGGCGTTGATCCTGACCGTCTTCGCGGTGAGCAGCGTCGTCGCCAGTGGACCGCTGGGCAAGACCACGATCTGCCATGCCGCTGCGCACAAGTTCGTCGAGATCACCGTGAACGACCACGCTCTCGACGCGCACATGCGCCACGGCGACGTGCTGACGGACGAGTACGGAGACTGCCCCTAGCCGACGGATCAACGGGGGGCTCGCATCTGGCGATGGCGTCGTGACCGGCGCCATCGCCCGTCTCTGAGAGGAGCGTGGATTGACCGTCGAATCCGCTGCCCACGACGCCGTCGCCAGCCGGGGGACGACGGCCGCCATTGCGATCGGGCGCGAGTCGGCACACCCATCGGTGTCGATCGTGATGCCCTGCCTGGACGAGGAGGAGACCGTTGGCGCCTGCGTGACGAAGGCGGTCGGCTGGCTCCAGCGCCGCGGGATTCCCGGCGAGGTCCTGGTCATCGACAACGGATCGACCGACCGGTCGGTCGAGATCGCCGAGGGCGCCGGAGCTCGGGTCGTCCACGAACGACGGCGCGGCTACGGCCAGGCGTACCTGCGGGGCTTCTCCGAGGCCCGCGGCGAATACATCGTGATGGGCGACTCCGACGACACGTATGACTTCTCCGACCTGGACGCGCTCGTCGCGCCGCTGGACCAAGGCGCCGACATGGTGCTCGGCAACCGCTTCGCGGGCGGGATCGCCACCGGGGCGATGCCCTGGGCGCATCGGTACATCGGCTCGCCGATCATCAACCTTGTCATCCGCCTGTTCTTCGGCGCCCGCATCGGCGACAGCCAGAGCGGCCTGCGGTCCTTCCGGCGCGGCGTGACCGAGCGGCTCGGCCTGCGGTCGAGCGGGATGGAGCTGGCCTCGGAGATGATCGTGTCCGCCGCGCGCGCCGGGCTGACGATCGCCGAAGTGCCGGCGCCATACGCCATCCGCCGCGGTGAGAGCAAGCTCAACACCGTGCGGGATGGGTGGCGGCACCTGCGCTACCTGTTGCTGGCGGCGCCCGATTTCCTGTTCACCCTGCCCGGCGCGGC
>DASVEQ010000082.1:0-32210 GCA_036380455.1 Candidatus Limnocylindria bacterium
GGGGGCCAGCAGCACGAGGATCTCGTCGATGGTGACGAGCACCGATCCCGCTCGACGGGCGGCCGATGGAGCGGCGTGCTCGACGATGGTCGCGCCATCGATCGCCAGGTAGCCGCCCGGGAGCAGGTTGAGGATCTCGGCGACGCGCCGGAACGGCGTGTGGACCGTGCCCGTCACCCGGTACGCCGACGTGTAGAGCTCGATCTCGAGCTCCTGGAGGGTTGCGAACTCACCCATCCCGAATGCGTTCATCGTGCCGCCTCCGTTGCGGTTCCCGACCAGCCGTCAGCGAAGCGGTTCAGGCTCGGCCACCTCCCATCCTAGCCCGCATGCTGCCGCGGCACGCATCGGCCACGGAGGCGATCCGCGCGACCGTCTGGCGTGCCGTCGTGTGCCCCCGCGGCACGTACTGCAGGAGCACACCAGCCGTTCGAGCGGCGGCCATGCGTTCGCTGGCCGCTGGATGCCGCCCCGGCACATTCCGCGGCCATCGTGCCCCGACGCCCGCCGGCGGCGCCTTGGGCGGCGAACGCGTCGCCGCACCGGATGCGCGCAGGGCGCGTCGGTGCGTCAGGACGGTGAGGCTCGCTCGGCGTCGCCGGTCGCGGCGATCCGCTCGGTCTCGCCGCCGGCCCCGGTGGCCAGCAGGATGCGCCCGCTTGCCTGCTCGCCGAACAGCGTCTCGACGGCCGACAAAGTGTCGATCTCCGCAGGGGTCTTGTCGTCGCGGATGCGGACGATGCGCGGAAAGCGCATGGCAAAGCCCGAACGATGGCGCCCGGACCGCATGATCCGGTCGAACGCGATCTCGACGACCACCTCGGGCACCACCGTGCGGTAGCGACCGTGGTCGGCGAGCGTGATCGCCTGGAAGCGCTCCGTCATGGCCGCGATCTCCGCATCGGTCAGGCCGGTGTAGGCCTTGCCGATGGTCAGCAGGCGGGCGTCGGGCGCATCGCTCTCGCGGACGGCGAACGTGTAGTCGGACAGGACGCCGCGGCGCTTGCCATGGCCCCATTCCACCCCGACCACCACACAGTCGAGCGTGGCGAGCGCCTTTTTGAGCTTCAGCCAGCCGAGACCACGGCGCCCGGGCTGATAGGCCGAGCCAGGGTCCTTGACCATCAGCCCCTCGTTCCGCCGCTCGCGCGCGTCGTCGAACTGGCGGTCCACCTCCGCGACCGACCGCGCCGTCCCAAGATGCGACACGAGGATCCGCTCGCCGGTGCGCTCGGGCAGGGCGAGCTTGGCCAGGGCGGCGCGCCGCTCGCGGAGGGGCGACTCGAGCAGATCGCGACCGGCGTGATGCAGCAGGTCGAATGCCACGAGCACCACCGGCACCTCGGCCAGCAGCTCCTTCGACGGGCGGACCCGGCCGAGCCGCGTCTGGAGCGACGCGAAGTCCAGGACCGATCCCGCTCGCCACGGCACGAGCTCGCCGTCGATCACGACCGGTGCCGAGCCGGCCAGCGTGGCGGCCGCATCGACGATCTCCGGGAAGGAGCGGGTGACATCGTTGAGGTCGCGGCTGAACAGCTGGACGTGTCCGTCTCGCTGCACGTGGAGCTGCGCGCGGATGCCGTCGTACTTGTCCTCGATCCAGGCCTCCTCCCCGACCCGGCGCATGACTTCGCCGGCATCGGCGACCGGTGACGCCAGCATGAATCGGATCGGGCGGCCGACGTGGAGCTTCGCCTCGGCGAGGCGTCCGTCTCGCGCCAGGAGCGCGGTCTCCCCGATCTCGCCGGTCAGCATGTGCGCCCGCCGGACGTCGCCGAGGGAGGTCTCGAAGGCGGCCGCGATCGCCTCCTCGAGCAGCCCCTCGCGGAGGCCGATGCGGGTCTCGCGCGACAGGATTCGTCCGAGGAAGCGCACCTCGTCGGCGCTCGTGCGTCGGAACAGCTGCGTCAGGCCCTCGATCCGCTGCTCGCTGCCGCGCGCGCTGCCAATGGCCGCGATCCCGTCCCGAACCTCGGCCACCGTGAGCCCCTCGCCCTCGCGCGGGCGGTCGAGCAGCTCCGCCGCCGCGTCGCCGAAGTCGGAGTGCCGCAGGTAGGCCGCGCGGAGCGCATCCTCGTCGGCACCGCTGGCGGCGGCCAGCGCGGCCCCCTGCTGCACCCAGCCGAGCCCGAGCCTGGCGGTCGGGTCGAGCAGCGGACGACCGGCGAAGAAAACCGTGGCGACGGCGAGGTCGTCGGCGGGGAGGCCGCGGAGATAGGCCGCCAGGAGGTCGCGCTTCGTCAGCTTGCTGCGCGTCGATCCGACCGCGGCGGCGGTCGCGGCGAGGTCGGCGAAGGGAGTCGATGCGGCGGGCACGGGCGAAGTCTACGAGTCGGTGCCGCGAACGCGATCGAGACCCTTGACCAGCGAGCGCGCGGAGCCGATGCTGCGCGCATGGTCTTCCCGTGGCAGAAGCGGAATGTCCCCCCGGAGCTCTCGGCACGGGTGCCGCCGGGCCAGGTGCTCACCGAGAAGTTCCCCGTCCTCCACTTCGGCCGCGTGCCGGACTACGGCGACCTGTCGGGCTGGGACTTCCGGGTGTGGGGCGAGGTCGAGGAGCCGTTCACGCTCCGCTGGGCCGAGTTCCGGAACCTGCCCGTCGCCGAGCGGACCCTCGACATCCACTGCGTCACCCGCTGGTCGAAGCTCGATACCCGGTGGGAGGGCGTGCCCTTCAGCCACATCGCGGAGGTCGCGCAGCCGACGCCGGCAGCGAGGTTCGTGATCTTCCACTCCGAGGGCGGGTTCACGGCGAACGTCCCGCTCGCGACTGCCATGCAGCCCGACTGCATCCTCGCCTGGTCCTTCGACGGGGAGCCGCTTGACGCCGAGCACGGCTATCCGGTGCGAGCGATCGTGCCGGGCACGTACTTCTGGAAGAGCGCGAAGTGGCTTCGCGGCGTGGAGTTCAGCGCCGAGGACCACCCCGGCTTCTGGGAGCGCAACGGGTACCACAACGACGCGGACCCGTGGAAGGAAGAGCGCTACTCGCGCTGACCCTGCGGCTCGTCCATGCGCTTGGCGCGCGCGATGAGCTCGGCGACACGGCGACCACCCTTGCGGCCGATCTCCCGGAAGTGCTCGTTCGAGTACCGCTCGCTGACGGCCTTGCCGCCCTTCGCCCCGATCTCCTGGAAGAACTCCGGGCCGTAGCGGGCACGGGTCGTCTTGCCGCCCTTGCGCCCCGCCTCGCGGACGCTCATGTTGCCTTCGGATTCGGCGGTGCCGTTCTGGTCGGCGCTTTCTTGCTCCGCCATCTGGCGCCTCCTTCTTCTGCGTGATTGGCCTGGGCGAGATCCCTCGCCCAGCAGGGAAGCAAGATACATACCGGGAGGAGGGGAGCCCACCGAATCCGTGGAGCCGAGAGGAGGGCTAGAATGGCGCGCCGATGCATCCCATGCTGCGCAACGTCGTGATCGGGGTCGTGGGCCTCATCATCGCCGGTGCCCTGACCGCCCTCGCGCTCGTCGGCCGTGATTCGGACCTCTCGGTCCTGGCATTGCTCGCCGCGGGCATCATCGGCGCGCTCATCGGCCTGTTTCTCTACAGCCAGGGCTGGATCTGGGGCTCGCGAGCCGCTCGACAGCGCGACACCGGTCAGGCCGTGCTGATCGCCATGGGTGCCGGCGTGATGGCGCTCGTGGCGGCAGTCGCCATTGCCGGGCTGCTCATCCTGGCCATGCTCTTCTTCCTGGGCTGAACGCCCCTCGCTGGTAGGATGAGGGCCCGGCCGTCTCGGCGCCCCCATCGTCTAGAGGCCTAGGACGCCACCCTTTCAAGGTGGAGATCAGGGGTTCGAATCCCCTTGGGGGCACCACAGCCAACCAATCGGGCAGCAGGTCGACCGTACCGGACCTGAGATGGGCTGCGGTTGTGGCTCGGCAGCCGGTCCTGCCGGCTCGTCCGGCAGGCCGGGCGGAGGAGCCTCCCCACTCACCGATATGAGGTCAGATGTGGTTGATCTCGACCCGGTCGCCGCAGTTGGGGCACCAGAGCAGGAGAAGCTTGGGGTCCTCCGGCACCGGCCGCCACGAGTACACCATCTCCTCCGAGATCTGCTCTCCGCAGCGCGGGCACTCGTACCCCATGTCGAGCCACTGGTCGCGGGGGACGTTCTGGCGCCCCATCAGCGTCGGGCGGGTGGCGGTGGAGGAGCCCAGCCAGGCTTCGGGCCGGCCGGAGCGGCTTCCTCGCCGGGAGGCGCATCGGCCGCGGCAATGGCCGCTCGCGTCTCCTCGACCTTCGCCGAGGGCGCGATGAGCGGATACGACATCGCGTCGTACCCGGGCCAGCGTCCGACGTCGCCGTCGCGGATCATCACCATCGTCTTCGTGAATGCCCCGGTGACGTCGCGCACCGACCGGTCCATCACCTGGAGGTCGCGCCCGGTGACCTGCTTGAGGGCCGGCGGCAGGGTCTCCGGCAGGTAGGCCGGGTTCGGGTCGGTGGCCAGCGCGATCTCGAGGGCCTCGACGACCTGCTCATCGGGCAGGTCCCGCGGCAGCGGGCGGCTGATGTACGCCATGCGGGGGTCGCGGCTGGGCCCCCTGAACGTGCGGACGAGTGACGTGAACATCGGCGGCGCGATTGTAGCGTCCGAGGGCGGGAGGGGTCGCTGCAACGCCGGTTGGTATACTGGCGTCCCCTGTGAGGAATCCGATCGCGGCCTCGCTGCGTGCTTCGACCGGCACGCCCTGCGCCGCGCGCCCGACCACGCAACAAGGAGCTTCCTGATCACCGTGCGCGTCAGAAAGGCCGTCCTGCCCGCCGCGGGCTTCGGCACCCGCTTCCTCCCGGCCAGCAAGGCCGTGCCAAAGGAGATGATGCCGCTCGTCGACCGGCCGATCATCCAGTACGCGGTTGAGGAGGCATCGGCATCCGGGATCGACCAGATCATCATCGTGATCGCCACCGGCCGCAGCGCGATCGAGGACCACTTCGACTCGAATGCGTCGCTCGAGCGATGGCTCGAGGAGCGCGGCGACATCGAGATGCTGCGCACGATTCGCCGAATCAGCGAGTTCGGCACCGTGGCCTTCGTCCATCAGCGGGAGCAGCTCGGGCTCGGACACGCCGTGCTCATGGCCAAGGACCTCGTCGGTGAGGAGCCGTTCGCCGTCCTGCTCTCCGACGACGTGATGCTCAACGCGTCCGGCGAGCCGGTGACGAAACAGCTGATCGATGCGCATCTCGCCCACCGCGGCTCGGTGATCGCCGTCCAGCGGGTGGACCGGGCGGAGGTGAGCCGCTACGGGATCGTGGACCCGCTCCACGAGGAGGGGCGCCTCGTCGAGATCCGCGACCTCGTCGAGAAGCCGAGCGTCGAGGACGCGCCTTCCGACCTCGCCGTGCTGGGCCGCTACGTGCTGACCCCGAAGATCTTCGACGTCCTCGAGCAGACCTCTCGCGGCGCGGGCGGCGAGATCCAGCTGACCGATGCGATCCGCGGCCTCATCCACGAGCAGCCGGTGTTCGGCTACCAGTTCGACGGCGTCCGCCACGATGCGGGCACCCGCCTCGGCTGGCTGAAGGCGAACGTCGCGGTCGGCCTCGAGTCGGAGGACGCCGACGAGTTTCGGACGTACGTCCGCGGGCTCGACCTGAGAGACTGACCCGGCAGTGGAGATGATCGGCAGGCTGATCAGCGGTCGCTACCGCCTCATCGCCCCCCTGGGCGACGGCGGGATGGCGACGATCTGGCGCGCCGTGGACGAGCAGCTCGACCGCGAGGTGGCGGTCAAGCTCCTCCGTCCGCAGTTCAGCGCCGATCCGGGCTTCGCCGCCCGCTTCAAGCAGGAGGCCCGGTCTGCCGGCGGGCTGTCGCACCCGAACATCGTCGGCGTCTACGACTACGGCACCGATGGCGCCGATGGCGACCAGTACATCGTCATGGAGCTCGTCGAGGGCCGTGACCTGTCGGCGATCCTCCGCGAGCGGGGGGCGCTGTCGATCGAGGACGCGGTGCGCATCGCCATCGGCGTGGCCAGCGCCCTGGAGGTGGCGCATCGCAAGGGGATCGTGCACCGCGACGTGAAGCCCGGGAACATCCTCATCACCGATGGCGGCGACGTGAAGGTCACCGACTTCGGCATCGCGCGTGCCGTCGCCGAGGCGTCGATGACGGTCACCGGCACGACCCTCGGGTCGGTCCACTACTTCAGCCCCGAGCAGGCCCGCGGCGACGAGGTGACCGGCGCATCCGACGTCTACGCCCTGGCCATCGTGCTGTTCGAGATGCTGACCGGGCGGCGCCCGTTCGAGGGCGACTCGGCCGCCGCCGTGGCCCTGAAGCGCCTGAACGAGGACCCCGCCCGCCCATCGGATCTCGGCCATGCGGTCCCTCCCGGGCTCGAGGCGATCCTCATGCGCGCCCTGTCCCGGGAGCCGGCGGATCGGTTCCCCGATGCGGGCGCCTTCGCCGAGGCGATGCGCGTCTGGCGCCGCGACCCCGATGCCGCCGCGGCGCTGGCACCCGGCGCGATGCCGGCAGCGCGCGCGTCCACGCCTCCCGCCGGCGAGCCCACCGTCTACGTGCCGCCGCGCGTCACGCGCCCGGCCGACCGCGTCCCGGTCGCGCCGCCGCCGCATCGCCTGCCGCCGCCGGAGCGCGATCGCGACGAGGGGCAGCCGTGGTGGATCTGGGTCCTGGTCGTGCTGGCGGTCGTGCTGCTCGGGGCGATCGGCTTCCTCGCCGCCCAGCTCCTGGGCGGGTCGCCGTCGCCGACGCCGACCGCATCGGCCGCGCTGGTCACCGTCCCCAACTGCGACGACGTGACCCTGGCCACCCTCCGCTCGGAGGCCAATCAGCTGGATCTCGTCGTCGAGACCGAGCAGGAGCCGTCCGAGGACGTGGACGAGGGTCGCGTCATCCGCTGCGAGCCCGGCACGGGCCAGCAGGTCGGCGAGGGATCGACACTCACGGCCTTCGTCTCGAGCGGGACCGAGGAGGTGACGGTGCCCCGCCTTCGTGGGCAGACCCTGGACCAGGCGCGCCAGACCCTGGCCGATGCCGACCTCTCGGTGGGCGCCATCGAGCGGGAGCCAGACCCGTCGATTCCGGAGGGCTCGGTCATTCGCACGGATCCGTCGGAGGGCGTGGACGTCTCACCCGGCAGCCAGGTGGACCTGGTGATCAGCCTCGGGCCCACGCCGTCCCCGACCCCGTCGCCGTCCCCGACCCCCACGCCGGTCCCGACCCCGGTGCCGACTCCCGTGCCCACCCCGGTGCCCACTCCGGTTCCGGTGCCTACGGACACCCCGGCACCCTGACGCCGCACACCGGCCGAGTCGCGTCGGGGAGGGCCGGTGCTACGATGACGCGCGAAGCTGCGAACACGCACTCGCTGGAGGCAATTCCCACCCCGATGGCCACCACCGCCCCGATCACGGTCGACGAAGCGACCTTCGAATCGGAGGTTCTCCACGCTGACAAGCCCGTCCTCGTCGACTTCTGGGCCCCCTGGTGCGGCCCCTGCCGGCTGGTCTCGCCGGTCGTCGAGAGCTTCGGCGACAAGCACAACGGCAAGATCAACGTCGCCAAGGTCAACACCGACGAGAACCAGCAGCTGGCGATGCGGTACAGCATCTTCAGCATCCCGACCCTCATCGTCTTCCAGAACGGCCGCGAGGCCGCCCGCCTGGTTGGCTACATGCCCCAAGAGGTCATGGAGGAGCGCCTGAGCCAGTTCCTGGCCTAGGCGGAACGGACGACCGCTTCGCGCAAATATCGGCGGAGCCTTCACAGGCCAGTTCGCTCGTGTGCACCCTCGCGCATGGATCGGCGAATCGTTCACCGGGAACGGAGGTCGCTGGCCGTTCGCGCGAACCGTTCGCCGATCCATGGGGGAAACTGCACGCCCGCCGCCAACCGCGTGCACGATCCGCCGATCCATCGGTCCCAGGCAGTCGGTGACTCTCGGCGGCCGTGGCCCGATCGTCGGGCTTCCAACGTCGGGGCCAGCCGCTACACTCCCCGGCGAGGAGGGCTGCCCGAGCATTCATGATCATCAAGACCGAACGCCGCGCCGGCGCCGACCGTCGGCAGGCGCAGGATCCGTTCGCGGAAGATCGCCGGTCGAGCGACCGTCGCACGATGTGCTGGGAGGTCGAGAACTGCGACCTCACCATTCGCTATCGATGCCCCGCCTTCATCCTGCGCCGCCCCTGCTGGGAACTGTGGGCGGTCGAGGGCATCGGTCCTGCTCGGGCCTGCTGCCACAACGACAAGGAGTGCGAGCCCGGCCGATGCGTGATCGCCGAGAAGCGCTTCGCCGGTGCCGCCGAGCCGCTGACCGTCCATGTCGGGCGGCGTGGCATGCCGCTCGGGTACTCGAAGCCGCGCCGCCATCACTGCCCGAACTTCTATTTGACCCACGGCTCGAAGGGACGCATCCCGATCCAGGCCCCCCAGCTCATGCGCACCCTGATGAAGCAGGAGGGCACGGTCGCACGGTGCGAGCTGCGCGGTGGGGTGCACCTCGACCAGGGGTACGTGAACGACCTGTGCCTGACCGGCCAGTTCAACGACTGCGTCTTCTACGAGGACGCCGCGGACTGACTACGTGACCGATGCGCATCGGCTCACCTATCCGGAGGCGGTGCGGGCGCTCACCGAGCGAGGGCGCTTCGGCATCAGCCTGGGCCTGGCGCGCATCGAGCGGCTCATGGACGAGGTCGGCCATCCGGAGCGACGGCTGCGCGGGGCACTGGTGGGCGGCACGAACGGGAAGGGCTCGGTGGTCGCCATGACGCGATCGGTGCTCAATGCCGCCGGCCACCGGGTGGGAACGATGCCGAAGCCGCACCTCGTGAGCTACCGCGAGCGCGTGGCCGTGGACGGGGAGCCGCTCCCCGAGGCCGATTTCGCCGATGCGGTCGCCCGTGTCCTGCCCGCCCTCGATCGGGTCGCGGCCGAGGCCGGTGCGCCCACCGAGTTCGAGGCGCTCACCGCGGCCGCGATCACGGAGTTGGCTCGCCGCGAGGTCGACCTCGCGATCGTCGAGGTCGGCATGGGCGGACGGCTCGACGCCACGAACGTCCTCGATCTCGGGGTGGCAGCGATCACCAACGTCCAGCGTGACCACGAGGCGTATCTCGGGCACACGCTGACTGCCATCGGCGGGGAGAAGGCGCCGATCATCAAGCCCGGCAACCTGGCCGTCACCGGCGCCGGCGGCCGGGGCCTGCGCCCCATTCTCGAGCGCTGCGCGGCCATGTCGGTGCCGCTCCGGCGCGCCGGCCGGGGACAGCCGTACGAGACGCGGGTCGTCCGCAGCGGATGGGACGGCATCGTCGTCGACGCCCGCACCCCCGCCGGACGGGTCAGCGAGCTGCGCGTCGGCCTGCTCGGCGCGCACCAGGCGGAGAACGTCGGCGTCGTGCTGGCACTGCTCGATGCGCTCGCCGAGCGGTGGGGCATCCGTGTCGGGGAGCCGACGCTCCGGATCGGGCTGGCGGAGGCGCGATGGCCGGGGCGGCTCGAGCTGCTCGACGGCTCCGCGGTCGGGCACGAGCGCATCCTGCTGGACGGCGCCCACAACCCGGCCGGTGCGGCCGCCCTCGCCCGGGCGCTGGTCGATCTGGGCCTGCGGCGCCCGGTCGTCGTCTTCGGAGCGATGCGCGGCAAGGACGTGCGCGCCGTGCTGTCGGCGCTGGCGCCGATCGACCCGCGCTTCGTGTTCACCCGGGTTGCGGACCCAAAGGCCCACGATCCCGGCGAGCTGGCGCGCGCGTGGGCCACCCTTGGCGGCACGGCGCGCGTCGCCCCGGATGCGACGGCCGCGCTCCAGCTGGCCGACGGGAACCCGATCGTGGTGGCCGGCTCCCTCTATCTCGTCGGCGAGGTTCGGGGCATGATCACCGGCACGAGCGAGGAGGGCTGATGGCGCCGAACCTGTCCTGGGGCGAGCGGACGTACGTGATGGGCATCCTCAACGTGACGCCCGACTCGTTCTCGGGCGACGGCCTCGCCCGTCCCGACCGGACGATCGAGGAGGTCGTGGCGGTGGCCGTGGAGCAGGCCGAGGCATTCATCGAGGCTGGTGCCGAGATCCTCGACGTGGGTGCCGAGTCGAGCCGCCCGCGCACGGCCTACGGCGACCATCCGGACGTGGACGCGACCGCCGAGGAGGCACTGGCCATCCCCGTCGTCGCCGCGCTGGTGGCGCGGTTCGGTGATCGCGCGACCATCAGCATCGACACGAGCAAGGGCAGCGTCGCGCGCTCGGCGCTGGCCGCCGGGGCCACGATGGTGAACGACGTCTGGGCCGCGCGCCGTGACCCCGGAACCGCAGACGCCGCCGCGGAGGCCGGAGCGTACCTGGTGCTCATGCACAACCGGGACGATGTCGACTACCCGCGCGGCGTGTTCGACGAGGTGGTGGCCTGGCTGCGGGAGGCGGTGGCGGGCGCGGAGTCCCATGGCGTGCGCCGCGACCGGCTGCTCGTCGACCCGGGCATCGGCTTCGGCAAGGGCACCGCCGAGAACCTGGAGCTGCTCCACCGCCTGGAAGAGCTGAAGGTCGCCGTCGGCGGGATGCCGCTGCTCGTCGGAACGAGCCGCAAGCGGTTCCTCGGCGAGCTGCTCGGCGGTGCGGGACCCGACGACCGGGTGGAGGGCACGGCCGCCACCGTGGCGCTCGCCATCGCCGCCGGCGCGGACGTCGTCCGCGTTCATGACGTCGCCCACGTGGCTCGGACGCGCCGCGTTGCGGACGCGATCGTGCGCCGATGACCGACGACCGCCTCAGCCTCCTCGGCATGCGATTCGAGGGCCGCCACGGCGTGCTGCCGGAGGAGAAGGTGACCGCGCAGCCGTTCGAGGTCGACCTGGTCCTTCACGCCGATCTCGCCGAGCCCGCCGCGACCGACGACCTGGGGGCGACCGTCGATTACGCCAGCCTGTTCGACCTCGTGCGGGCCATCGTCGAGGGCCGATCGTTCGACCTCATCGAGGCACTGGCCGGTGCCATCGCCACGGCCGTGCTGGCCGCCACCGACCCGTCCCGCGTCTCGGCCATCGAGGTCCGTGTCCGAAAGCCGGAGGCGCCGATCGACGGAGACTTCGAGACGGTCGAGGCGGCGCTCGTGCGAGGACGCCCTTCTGCTACTGGGCGGGAAGCTCCCCCAGCGTGACCTCGACCTCGGTCTTCGTGTTGTCCCGCAGGATGCGGAGGGTGACCGTGTCCCCCGCCTCGTACGGCAGGATGAGGGTGGCGAGATCGTTCTCCTCGGTCAACGGCTCGCCGTTCAACCCGACGATGATGTCGCCGTCCTGCAGGCCTGCTGCCTCCGCCGGGCTGCCCGGGATGATCGCGCTCTGCCCGCCACCCGTGCCGATCAGCGCCCCGTAGTCCACCGGCAGATCCTCCGCCTCGGCGAGCGCCGGGCTGATCGGCGTGTAGTAGACGCCGATCCAGGGTCGGACGATCGGCTCGCCGGCGAGTGCCTGCTCCATGATCGGCTTGGCGACGTCGACCGGGATCGCGAATCCCAGGCCCTGCGCCTCGGTGGAGACCGCCGTATTGATCCCGATCACCTGCCCCGCGCTGTTGACGAGCGGCCCGCCCGAGTTGCCCGGGTTGATGGCCGCATCGGTCTGGATGAGGTTGCGAAGCGTGTCCGCCGACTCCTGGGTCCCGCTCGAGGCGGTGATCTGCCTTCCGAGGCCGGAGACGATGCCGGTGGTGACGGTGTGCTTGTACCCGAGGGGGTTGCCGATGGCGATCGCCAGCTGGCCGGGCTCGAGCTCCCTGGAGCTGCCGATCGGCGCGACGGGCAGGTCGGTGGCGTCGACCCTGATGATGGCGAGGTCGGTCAGGGTGTCGATCCCATACAGGGTCGCCTCGAAGGTCCGCCCATCGGTGAGCTCGACGATCATCGATTCGGCGTCCTCCACCACGTGGCGGTTGGTGAGGATCCAACCATCGGGCTCGTAGATGACGCCCGACCCGGTGCCCGTGGCACCGCCGAACACGCCGCCGGTCGTGGTCTGAATGAGCACCACCGCGGGGGCCACACGGTTGACAGCCTGGATGACGGCGTTCGACTCCTCGATGCGGACCTCGCTGACCGGATCCGCGTCGCTCGGCGTCTCGGTTGCCACGCCGTCCGGCTGGCTTGCGGTCCCGTCGACGAGATTCGTGACCGCGACGGCGGACAGGCCGCCCGACACGATCCCCGCCACGACCGCGATGGCGACGATCGGCGCCGTCCCCAGCCCGCGTCGGGATGCGTGGCCGGCCGGAGTGACAGGGCGGGTGCTCGACCACGCCGGGGCCGCCTGCCAGCTGGCGCGCTGCGCCTCGCGATCCGCGTGGGGCGGACCGTAGTGCTGCACCTCGACCGGCTCGGTCGGGTCGCGGTCGATGGGTCGATTCGGATCGTGCGTCATCGGATCAATGCCTTCGCTTCGTGCTGCCTCGCCGGGCGGGCAAGGCTCACGCTACGGGCCCAGCGTTGCGCGCAGGCTGCGTGCCGCGTGAAGTTTCCTTGACCTCGGCGTCTGCCGTCTCGGCGACGGCGGGCGGTCTCCGCAGCCGGATCCGGAAGATCGTGCCCTCGTCGACGACGCTGGCGACCTCGATCTCCCCGTCGTGCATCTCGACGATCGAGCGCACGATCGCCAGCCCCAGGCCGCTGCCCGAGGCGCGCGCGTCCCCCGTGTTCGTCCCGCGGTAGAAGCGGTCGAAGATGTGCGGCAGCTCCTCGGCCGGGATCCCCGGACCGGTGTCCCGGACCTCGATCTCCGCGCCGCCCTCGCCGTCCACGAGCTCGACCGAGACGGCACCTCCGCGGGACGTGAATTTCAGCGCGTTGCCGATGAGGTTCGTCATGAGCTGCACGATCCGCTCGCGGTCGAAGCGCAGCTCGACCGGCTCCCCCGGGACGGTGCTGTCGAGGGACACGCCACGGTTCACGGCCACCTCGGAGAGGGCCTGGACCACGGCCTGCACCGGGTCGCGCAGGTCCCCATCGCCCATGTCGAGCGGAAAGATCCCGGCGTCGATGCGCGACAGGTCGAGGAGGTTCGTGCTCAGCCACTCGAGCCGGGCGATCTGCTCGACGGAGCGCTCGAGGAACTCCCGCCGGGTCGCATCGTCGACTTCGCCATCGCGCTGGAGCTCGGTGTACATCTTCAGGGCCGCGATCGGGGTCCGCAGCTCGTGGCTCACGTCGGCGACGAACTCGCGCAGCCGATCCCGGTCGGCCTCGAGCATGCGCAACGTCCCCGAGAGCCGATCGGCCATGACATTGAACTGCTGGCCGAGCTCGTCGACCTCGACCACCCCGGACGGCAGGGCTCGTTCGTCGAGCTGGCCCTGCGCGACGCGCCCGGCCACCCGCCGGAGGTGGCCGATCGGCCCCGTGATGCTGCGCGCCGCGATGACGCCGGTGACGAGGGAGACGAGCAGAGCCAGGAAGCCGGCGCCGATGAGGGCGTCGCTGATCCGGCTCATCGTCTGGTCGCGGCTCGTGAACGGGTCGCTGATCTCGACCCGATAGATGGTCTGCCGGTCGCCGGGGAGCACGACCGGAACCGGCAGCTGGCCGCGGATCTCGGGCTCACGGCGGAGGCCGTCCGCCTCCAGCTCCTCGGCGTCGGGCGGCTCCTCGCGGGCCACCTGCTGGCCATCCTCGTTGTAGATGGTGACGGTGGCGCTGAAGATGCGCGCGGCGTCGGCTGCCACCGGCGGGACGAGATAGACATCCCGCAGCTCGGCGGTGCCAACGACGTCGGGCTGGAACTCGCCTCGCCGGATCAGCTCCTGGCTCAGCAGCGATCCGGCGGATGCGGCCGTGGTCCGGATCCGGTCCTCCGTTTGCTCGCGGAAGTAGCCGGGCAGGATCTGGGTGATCGCGATGCCGGAGACGACGAGCCCGACCAGCGCCACCGCCGAGATCGCGAGCACCAGCCGAACGTTGAGGCGCGTGACGAGCGAGCGCGGTGCATACGGGTCGAAGCGGGCCCAGCGGCTGGCGGGCGTGCCGGGGGTGTCAGTCTTCGGCGAAGGCATACCCGACACCCCTCACCGTCCGGATGTAGCGAGGCTGCGATGGGTTCGGCTCGATCTTGTCGCGGATGTGGCTGATGTGGACGTTGATGGTCCGCTCGTCCTGCTCCAGCGCGTCGTCGTAGTCGCGGACGAGCTCCAGCAGCTGAGAGCGGGTGTAGACGCGACCCGGCCGGGCAGCGAGGTGGCGGAGGATGTCGAACTCGGTGGTCGTGAGGCCGATCCGGTCGCCGCCGCGCGCCACGCGTCGCCGTTCGAGGTCGATCACCAGGTCGCCGCGGCGGATCGTGCGCCCCGCCTGGGTGTCGGCCAGCTCGCCGTACGCCCGCCGCAGGAGCGCCTTGATGCGGGTCACGAGCTCCCGGACGCTGAACGGCTTGACGAGATAGTCGTCGGCGCCCATCTCCAGGCCGACCACCTTGTCGACCTCGTCGGACCGTGCCGTGAGGAAGATGACCGGTGCTCGCGTCTCGCGGCGCAGTTGGCGGAGCACCTCGAATCCGTCGATGCCGGGCAGGCGCACGTCGAGCACGACGAGATCGGGAGCGGCATCGGCGAAGTTGGCCACCGCATCCTCCCCCGTGGGCTGGACGGAGACGTCGTAGCCCTCGCGTTCCAGGGCGACCTGGACGCCGCGGGCCACGGCGGGCTCATCCTCGACGATCATGATCGTGCCGGGCATGGCGGTGAGTATAGGAATGTCGCCGATGCGATCGGTTGCAGCACGCTGAAGATTCCTCAACCTCCCGGCGCGGCTGCCCGAACGACCCACTGGAGGATCGGCCCTGCCCGGCCGTTTGCTCCCCGTGCAACGAACGGGAAAGGTGGGCGCGGAACGGGCCTCATCCTCACCGTGGCTTGCGGGACCGGCAAATGGTGGCGAAATCGGAAGTCTGCGTCGTCGTTGGTTGCAGCGCCAGCAAATCGCTGGCGGCGGCGGCCCCCGCGAGGGATCCGCCGGGCACTACCGGGACAGCGCGGCCTCGAGCGCCGTGCTCACCGCGGCACGCATCGCGGCCACCACGGCCGGCGGACAGGGGCGGGCGTCATCTGCACAGGGATACGGGTGCCGGCGCCGTTCCGTTCGATCGGCTCGCTTGCCCGCCTCGACGGAGCGGGGTACCATGCCGCCTCGCACCCCGATCGCGCATTCGATCAGTTCGGCGCTGCCCGCGGACCGCGCGAGGCGCCCGGCATCAGAGAGGATCACAACGACCGATGGACCTGGAGCTCACCCTCGACGCCCGCGAGGCGCAGGGCAAGGCGAACAAGCGGCTGCGCCGCGAGGGGATCGTGCCCGGCGTCGTCTATGGCAAGGGCGAGGGTTCGACCAACGTCCAGGTCGATGCCAAGACCTTCGAGACGCTGTACCGCGCCGCCGGCAAGACGAGCGTCGTGAAGTTCCGCCTCCCCGGCGCTGGCCGGGCGACGAGCGGCTTCATCAAGAGCGTGCAGCGCCACCCGTTGAGCGGCAGCGCGATCCACGTGGACTACTACCTCGTGAACCTCAACGTCGAGATGGAAGTCGACGTCCCCCTCGTCTTCATCGGCGAGGCGCCCGCGGTCGAGGAGACCGGCGGCACGCTCCTCCACAACCTGTCGGCCATCCATGTGAAGGCGCTGCCGAACGACATCCCGCACGAAGTCACCGTCGACGTCTCCGTCCTCAAGAGCCTCGACGTGGCGATCCACGTGCGGGACCTCAGCCTGAACCGTGACCTCGTCCAGGTCATGACCGACGGCGAGACGCTCGTCGCGACCGTGGTGCCGCCGCGCATCGAGGTCGAGGAGGAGCCGGTCGTCGCCGAGGGCGAGGAGCTCGAGGGCGAGGGCGCGGAGGGCGAGGAGGGGGCCGAGGGCGCGACCGCCGAAGGTGGCGAGGGCGCGACCGCCGAGGCCGAAGGCTCGTCGGACGACGCCTCGGAGTCCTGACCCGCCACCGGTCAGCGACCGACTTGGATCCGCGTCGCCATGCGGCGACGTATCCGACTCGCGCGACGCCGACTTGGATCACGGGCGGACTGCGGAGCATTACCCCGCGGAGATCGCCGGCCAGGCACACCCCCACGCACGGTCGCCGGGGGTTCGCGAACCCACGGCCGCTACGGTGCAGCGGGCGGCGAGTGATCCGACTCGGTGGACGTGCTGACCGCTGGCGGGCCTCGAGAAGCTACTCCTCGCCGATGAGCTCCGCCACGGCGGCCCGGATCGCCTCGACGTCGGGCTCGAGGATGTACCCACGGCCGTCTCCGCGATCGCCCTCGAACGTGATGAGGGGCGGCTCGACCACGAGCTGCCGCACCTCCGCGTCCGTCGCGCGGCGCGCGATCTCCAGGAGCGTCGGCAGGTCCTCGAGCGGCAGATCGGTCTCGAGTGAGTCGAGGCCGTCGAGCACCGCGCGCAGGTCGACATCCCGCTCGGGATCGGTGAGCCGTTCGACGAGTGACAGCACGACCTCCTGCTGACGGCCCATGCGGCCATAGTCCTGGTCGACCCGCGTTCGGACGTAGCGGTTCGCCGTCGACGCGTCGAGCTCCTGTGGCCCGGCCTCGAGGTCGAGATCGACGACGGGGTCGACCAGAGGCTCCTCGGGATCGACGTCAACACCGTCGACCGCTTCCACGAGCCGGCTGAAGTCATCCATGTCGAGCACGACATAGCCGTCGATCGTCAGCTGGGACAGCTCCTCCATGGCCCCCACCAGCGCCTCGACGCCCTGGTCCTGGTACATCGCGTTGATCTTGCGTGAGTAGGTCTCGCCGCCCGGGAGCGGCACATCGACGGTGTCGCGCGGCAGCGAGATCATCGCCACCTCCGAAGAGTCGGCGGAGACGGACACGACCATCAGCGCGTCGGCGTTGGGAACGTGCCCTTCCGATTCGCGCCGCTCGTTGAGGTCGGTGCCGACGTACATGACGGTCCATCGGCGGTCCAGGAGCTCGGCGTTGAGCTCCGCCGTGGCCGACGCGGACGGAGCCTCGCTCGCGGCCGCCGAGGGTTCGGCCGATGCGCTCGCCGTCGGCTCCTGGGAGCCGCCGCTGAGCAGGAGGAAACCGATGACGGCGAGGGCGACGACCGCCACGACGCCGATGACGATGCCTTGATTGCGCTGCATGGTCCCATTCTCGCTGGATTCAGGTGGCATCATCGCCTTGCATGACTGATGCCGAGCGACCGATCACCGTGGCGGGCTACGAGTCGCTCGCCCGCTCCAAGATCGGGCATGGCGCCTGGGACTACTACGCGGGCGGGGCCGGCGACGAGATCTCGCTGGCCGATGCGCGGGCCGCCTGGGACCGGATCCGTCTCCGGCCCCGGGTGCTCGTCGACGTTTCCGCGCGGGATCTGTCAACCGTTGCGTTTGGGCACCACCTGCCGCACCCGGTGATCGTCGCACCCACGGCGGCTCACGACCTGGCGCACCCGGACGCCGAGCGTGGCACCGCCCGTGGCGCCGCGGCCGCCGGGGCGCTGATGACGCTGTCGACGATCGGCTCGGTCTCGCTCGAGGAGGTCGCGGCGGCCGCTCCCGACGCGCCGCGCTGGTTCCAGCTTTATGCTCCCGCCGACCGGGACCTGTGCCGGGCGCTCGTTCATCGCGCTGCGGACGCCGGCTACCAGGCGATCGCCGTCACCGTGGACCTGCCCCTACCGGGCAACCGCGAGCGTGACCTCCGAAACCGCTTCGTGCTCCACACTGGCGCGCACCTGCCGGACGACCAGCCGACCGACGAGCGCGGCATCATCGAGCTCCCGACGTTCGGCTGGGACGGCCTCGCCTGGCTCCGATCCGTCTGCCCGCTCCCGCTGGTCGCCAAGGGCGTGCTCCGCGCCGATGACGCCGTCCGCGCCGTCGAGGCCGGCTGCGACGGGATCTGGGTCAGCAACCACGGCGCCCGCCAGCTGGACACGGCCGTTGCCGGCGTCGAGGCGCTCCCCGAGATCGCGGCCGCGATCGGTGACCGGGCGCTGCTCATCGTCGACGGCGGCGTGCGGCGCGGCATCGACGTTCTCAAGGGATTAGCGCTCGGCGCGGACCTCGTGGCCGTCGGGCGACCGATCCTGTGGGGCCTGGCGGTCGACGGTGCCGCCGGCGTGCAGCATGTGCTCGAGATCTTGCGCGACGAGCTCTCACTGGCGATGGCCCTCGCCGGCTGCCGGACGATTGACGAGGTGACGCCTGACCTCGTGGCGCACCCGGCCTAGCCCGAGGCGCCGGGCGGCCGGGCCCGGATGCCGGTCCAGCCGCCGACGATCGCGACCATCGGCTGCGCCGGGTCCCGCGGTCGCCACGAGCCAGGAGTACCAGGCGACCTCCGGATCCAGCTCGTTCGCCACGAGCGGCGCGCCGATGACGGTGAGGCGATCCCTTCCCCCACCCACGCCGCCACGGCCGTCGCGGCAAGTGCGCCGAACGATCGGTCACGGATTGGTCCGCGGGCCAGCCAGACCAGCAACGCGCCGACCAGCAGGAACTGGGTGGCGTACACCTGCAGACGGCCGGGCCGCAGCATGGCCGGCAGGTCCAGGCTGTAGGAGTCCACCTGGCGGAAGAAGGCCACCCATGAGACGGCGAACGCCAGGCCCATGCCGAACGTCACGATGGCCACGTCCTTCCATCGGATGGCGCGACGCTTCGCGTGTATCCGGCCCATCGGTGCCGCGACGTGGAGGCCCGAACGGGTGTTGCGCAGGTGGGCGATGGAGCCGAAGGTGGGATTCGAACCCACGACCGTCGGTTTACGAAACCGATGCTCTACCCCTGAGCTACTTCGGCCTGCGCGGAGCGTGATTCTACCAGCGGGTCCAGGCCCGTGCCATCGACGTCGTGGTCCTCAATATCCCCTCAATATCTCTCATTTCCGTATTGACTGAAATCCACGACACATGGTCTGCTCGGGCCATGAATGTCGTGGACGAGGACACCTTCATCGAGGAGATGGCCCGGGTCCTGGGCGCCGGCATGCCGCCGATGGCCGGCCGGATGTGGGCCTACCTCGCCATCTGCGAGCCCCCGGAACGCACCGCGGCGGACATCGCCGAGCGGCTCCAGGCGAGCCGCGGCTCGGTCAGCAGCATGGCCCAGCTGCTCGAGCATATCGGCCTCATCCGTCGCGGCACGAAGCCCGGCGATCGACGCGAGTACTTCAGCATCCCGGCCGATGCGGCGCGCACCCTGATCGACAAGAACGCCGACCAGATGCGGAGCGCGCGGCGGGTGCTCGACGAGGGCCTGGCCCTGACGGCCGGCCGATCGCCTGCGTCACAGGCGCGACTGCGCGACCTCCATGACGTGTACGCGTTCTTCGAGCGCGAGTGGCCGGCGCTGCTCGAGAAGTTCCAGGAGTCCCAACCCGAGACCGCGCGAGCGACATCGGTCGCCTGAAAGGACATCGCACATGACCGCAGTCATCGAGACGGAGCGGCTGACGAAGAGCTACGGCCCGCACCGCGGCATCGTCGACGTCGACCTCGCCGTGACGGAGGGGGAGGCCTTCGGCTTCCTCGGCCCGAACGGTGCTGGAAAGACGACGACGATCCGCACACTGCTCGACCACCTGCGTCCGACGAGCGGGCGGGCGATGGTCTTCGGCATCGAGACCACGGCCGATCCGGTCGCCATCCATCGGCGGCTGGGCTATCTGCCCGGCGAGTTCGCCCTGTACGACAAGCTCACCGGCGGCCAGACGATCGAGTACTTCGCGAACCTGCGCGGCAACGTCGACACGGCGTATCAGGCGCAACTCATCGAGCGGCTCGACGTCGACACCAGCCGGAAGTTCCGGGAGTACAGCAAGGGCAACAAGCAGAAGATCGGCCTCATCGTCGCCCTCCAGCACCGACCGGAGCTGCTGATGCTCGACGAGCCGACGTCCGGCCTGGACCCGCTCATCCAGCAGGAGTTCTTCTCCGTCATCCGGGAGGCGACCGACGAGGGGCGCACGATCTTCATGTCCAGCCACATCCTTTCCGAGGTCGAGCGCACCTGCGATCGCGTGGCGATCATCCGCGACGGCCGGCTGACCCGCGTCGACCGCGTCGCGGCGTTGCGCGACATGGCGCACCACCAGGTCGAGCTGCGCTTCACCGGGCCGGCCCCGCGCGCCGACTTCGAGAGCCTGCCGGGCGTGAGCGACGTGGTGGCCGACGACGGCACGCTGCGGATGCGGGTCAATGGGCCGATCACGCCCGTGGTCCGGGCGGCGGCGCGCCACGATCTCGTCGACTTCGTGAGCCGCGAGCCCACGCTCGAGGAAACCTTCCTTGCCGAGTACAGCACGCCGGCGCCGGTGGGCGCCGCCGAGGCTTCCGATGAGCGCTGAGGCCGGGGCGGTCACCGCCCACGCGTCCGTTCCGTTTCCCCGCCGCATCTACGGCTTCGGCAGCCCCTTCGGCAAGAGCCTGCGCGACTCGCGCCGCGCGATCCTGCTGGTCGGTGGGTTCTGCGCCCTCATGGTCCTCATCTCCGCCGCGTTCATCGCCTCCCAATGGCCGACCCCGGAGCTCCGTGCCGAGGGAGTGGCCCTCACGACCGCGCTCCCGGCGATCTTCACCGGTCTCTACGGCGGGTCGGCGATCAACGCGGACACGATCGGCGGCTTCACGAGCTGGCGATACGGGCTGATCTTCTTCCTGCTGCCGGGCGTCTGGTCGCTGATCGCGCTGTCCGGCACGCTCGTCAACGAGATGCGGCGAGGCAGCATGGACCTGATCGCCGCCGCTCCCCTCCCGCGCGCGCGGATCGCCGTCGAGAAGGTGGGAGCGCACGTCGCGGCGATGGCGATCGCCATGCTCATCGTGGCGGTGGTCACCTGGGGCTCCAGCCTTGCGTTCGGGACGCTTCCGGGCGACGAGATCCCGCTGGCCGATGCGCTGAGCTATGCGCTCCTCATGGGCCTGGTCGGACTCGCCGCGGGGGGCGTGGCCTTCGCGCTGGCGCCGTTCGTGGGGCGCGGCGCGGCCGCCGGCATCGCCGCGCTGCTGCTGGTGGGCAGCTGGCTGGTGAACGGCTACCGGGAGTCGATCGCCGTGTTCGAGACGCTCTCCGGCTTGAGCTTCTTCAGCTGGACCGCCGGCCACCGGCCCATCGCCGGCATCCACGATCCGGTCTCGATGCTGTGGCCCGCGCTCATCGCGGCTGGCGGACTCGGGATCGGCATCGTCGCCTTCGTCCGCCGCGACCTGGGCGAGGTCGGCGCCCTTCGCCTGCCGAGCCTTCCTGGGTGGATGCTCGGGATCTCCGGTCCGACCCGCCGAACGCTCGGGGAACGGCTTGGCTCCATCGGCGCGTGGGGCGCGGGCATCGGCATCTACGCGCTGGTGATCGCCACGTCGAGCCGTGAGCTCCAGCGGATGATCGACGAGGCACCATCGCTCGCGGAGATCATGCGCGCGGCCTTCCCGAACGTGGACCTGTCCGACCCGGGCTTCGCCCTGCAGCTGCTGTTCGTGCAGTTCGGAACCCTGATCATCGGCTTCGCGGCCGCGGCGCTGGTGGGGGGCTGGGCGTCCGACGAGTCGGAGGGCCGCCTCGAGCTGCTGCTCACGACGCCGGTGGCACGCGGCCGCTGGGCCGCGTTGACGGGGCTCGGGACCTACCTTGCGGTGGTGGGCGTCTCGATCATCGTCGCCCTCGTGGCGGCGCTGGGCGTGGCGCTCGCCGGCGACGAGCCGCTGACCCCCCTCGTCGGCACGGGCGTGCTCGCGCTCCACGGGACGGCGGCCGCGGGGATCGGCCTGGCCGTGGGCGGGTTGGTTCGACCCTCGCTGGCGGCGCCGGCGGTGATCGTCGTCGTGGTGAGCTGGCTCCTGATCGAGATCCTCGCCCCACTGCTCGAGCTGCCCGACTGGGTGGGTGACCTCGTCCTGTCGTCGCATTACGGCGAGCCGATGGTCGGCAACTGGGATCCGGTCGGCGTCGTCGCGGCGCTGACGATCGCGGTCGTCGGGCTGGCCCTGTGCGCCTACGGCTTCAGCCGGAGGGACCTCCGGGGCTGACGCCGTGCGCCTCCTCGGGAGGCATCCAGCCGTGGATGAGCTCGTCGTGGTAGCGCGGCGGGCCATCCGCGGGGGCCTTCGGGATCGGCGCCATCGGCGCGCGGCCGCGGATCGCATCGGCGAAGTAGGGGCAGGCGTCCGTCAGCGGGCAGAGGCCACAGATGGGGCGCGGGGCGCGGCAGGTGTCGCGCCCGTGGCGGATGAGCTCGACGTGGAACGGATACATCTCGTCCGGCTCGAGCACCTCCTCGAGGAGGTCGTGCGCCCGCTCCAGCGGCGCGCGCGGTGGGAGCATCCCGAGCCGCGAGGCCACGCGGTGGACGTGCGTGTCAACCGGCAGCTGCGGCCGCCCGAAGTTGAAGAGAAGGATGATCGCGGCCGTCTTGCGGCCGATGCCGGGCAGCGAGGTGAGCCATTCGCGCGCCTCGAGCAGCGGGCGGGTCCCGAGGAACGAGAGGTCCCACGATCCGCTCGTGGCGGCATGGACCTCGGCCAGGACATGCTGGATGCGCTTCGACTTCGTGGGCGCCAGCCCACCGGGCCGGATCACCTCCTCGAGCTCGTCGGTCGGCGCGGCGAGCACCTCATCCCAGGTCGAGTAGCGCGCGCGGAGGGCAGTGAAGGCGCGGAACGAGTTCACATCGGCGGTGTTCTGGGACAGGATCGTGAGCACGAGCTCGCTCACCGTGTCGACCCGCGGGCCGGCCCAGGTCGGATGGTCGTACCGCTCGCCGAGCCGCTCCAGGACGACCTCGGCCATGCGGCGCCGCTTCCGCCGGTCGGCAGCGCGCTTCTGCGGGCTCGGGCCTCTGGCCATCGGCCGATGCGCGCCTAGGCGCGCGCCAGCTCCAGGCCGATGCCGATGCTGCGCGCCAGGCGCGCGGCCGCGGCGATGAGCAGGCGCTCGGTGTCCGCCATGGCCGTCTCCAGGTCCACCGGACGGTCGAGGATTGGCTGGACGACCGATAGCGCGGTCGCGGCGTCGAGGGCCTCCGCGCCGGGACCGAGGCCGCCGCACAGCAGCGCTACCGGCGTATTCCGTGGACGAGCGAGCATCGCGATCCCCATCGCCGTCTTGCCCTGCAGCGTCTGCTCGTCGGCTCGACCCTCGCCGGTGATCACGAGGTCGGCGCGATCGAGCGCATCGGCCAGGCCGACCAGCTCGCCCACGACCTCGACGCCGGGGCGGACGGCGGCCCGCGTGAAGCCCAGCAGGCCCGCGGTGGTGCCACCCGCCGCGCCGGCACCCGGCAGGTCCGCCACCAGTCGCCCGGACGTGCGCTCGATGAAGCGTCCCCACGCGGCCAGTGCCGTATCCAGCTCAGCGACCGTCGCCTCGTCGGCCCCCTTCTGCGGTCCGTACGTCGCGGCGGCCCCGCGATTCCCGCACAGCGGGTTGGTGACGTCAGAAGCGATGACAACCTGCGTCTGGCCGAGGCGGGGATCCAGGGACGCCGCGGCACTCGCCGGACCGATGGCCGCGAGGGCGGCGCCGCCCTCGGTGAGCTCCTCGCCGTGGGCGTCGAGAAGCGTCAGGCCCAGCTGGCGAAGCAGGCCGCATCCCCCGTCGGTGGTGGCCGACCCGCCGAGGCCGATCGTGATTCGCTCCACGCCGGCATCGAGCGCCGCACGGATGAGGTCGCCGGTGCCGCGCGTGCTGGCGATTCGTGCGTTGGCGGGAGTGCGTTCCTCGGGCGCCAGGCGTGCGAGTCCCGACGCGGCGGCCATCTCCACGAAGGCACCGCGGCCCTCGTCCACGAGGAGCCACTCGGCGGTGATCGGCCGTCCGAGGGCATCGGTCGTCTCGACACTGCGACGTTCCGCCGCCTCACCCAGCGCATCGGCGACCGCGGCCAGCGTCCCCTCGCCGCCGTCCGCCATCGGCCGGCGAAGGATCTCGTCATCCGGGCGGATCCTGGACCAGCCCGCGGCGATCGCGCTGGTCACGCCGACCGAGTCGAGGGCACCGCCGAACGAGTCCGGGGCGACGACGACGCACAATGAACGGCTCACCAGGCGTGTGCCCCCGTGGCACGCATCGGACAAGCAGGGCGCGGGCGACCTCCCTGGGTGGCCGCTCGGTGGCCGATCCGTGCCGCAGCGGCAGGCGATGGCCATGAGGAGCCCGCGGGAACGGAGGCGGAAGCGCTTCCGTCGCCGATGCGTGCCGCTGCAGCACACGCCTCGACGCTCCCGGTGATCATCGGTCCTTGAGCGCCTTGCGGCGCTCGACGTAGGCGGGGACCGAGATCATCGGCGGGCGGATCTCGTCGCCGATCTCGAGGACCTCGAGGTTGAACTGGTCGCGGGCCGTGTTGATGCGCTTCATTCCACGCCCGACCTCGGTGAGCAGCTCGAGGCGGTGGCGCTCCTCGAGCTTGCGGATCGCGCCCTGGAGGATGACGTACGCCATCTGCGACAGGTTCGGGAGTGGCTGGTTGCGATGGATCCGACGCTCCAGGTCGACCTGGCCGATCGCCGACAGCCCGCGGGACTCCAGGATGTCGATGAGCAGGCCGATCTCGACCGCGTACCCGGTGAAGAACGGCAGCTTCTCCAGAAGCTCGCGGCGCCCGGCGTACTCGCCCGACAGCGGCTGGATCATGCCAGACAGCTCGGGAAAGAACAGGTTGATGAGCGGTCGGGCCATGAGCTCGGTGACGCGGCCGCCGCCCTCCGCCTGGAGCAGGTCACCCTGCCGGATCGGGCGCTGATAGAAGCCCTTCACATACTGGATCCGCGGCTCGCGCAGCAGCGGGCCCAGCAGCCCGTACACAAACCGCGGCTGGATGTTGCTGATGTCGGTGTCGATCCAGGCCACGATGTCGCCGTCCAGGACGTGAAGGCTCTTCCACAGGGCCTCGCCCTTGCCGCGGTGCGAGCCGACCTCGGGCAGGATCTGCGGATGCCGATGGACCGGCACGCCGAGCTCGGTGGCGATCTCGACGGTCCGGTCCTCGGAGTCGGAGTCGATGACGACGACCTGGTCGATCAGCGGCGCGCGGTCCATGAGCGCGCCCTTGATCCGCTTGATGACGATCCCGATCGTCTTCTCCTCGTTCAGCGCCGGCAGACCGACGCTGATCGTGACGCCGTGGCGCTCCTTCAGGTCGACGAGCTTGCGGATGTCGCTGAACTCATGTGCGTGGAACGTGTTCTCCGCGAACCACTTGTCGACCACGATCGGCAGCGAGCGGGATCGCTCGACGAACGCATCGGCGTGGGCGAGCGTGCCCTCCGATGCGCGCAGCTCCTCGAAGGTGGCCAGGCCGAGCGACTGCTTCGTCTTCACCACGATGACCGTCGGCTTCGCCTTGCTGGCGACCGAGTCGGCGAGCGTGCCGAACAGGAAGCGACCGTCGGGCGAGGCGTTCGACGGCTGCGCCGAGGCGCCCATCACCACGAGATCGTGGTTCGCCGCCTCCTTGATGATCGCCTGCCGGACGCTCGTCGCCTCGCGGATGAGACCGGTGGCGCGCCGCATGCCCGCGTGCTCGCGAACGAACGCGTCGACCGCCGCCTGCTCGTGCGCAACGGCACGGTCGCCGATGCCCTTCGGGACGACATGAAGCACGACGACCTTCGCGCCGAAGCGCTTGGCGAGGTCGCGGCTGATTCGCATCGCGAGCTCCGCGTGGGGACCGCCGCGCACCGGCACGAGGATCGACTCGACCTTCTCGAGTCCACGCTGCTTCACGACCGCGATGTCGCAGGGCGACTCGCGGACCACCGCGTCGATCGTCGGGCTGAAGACCGCCCGTGGCTCGGAGCGCTGCCCGGCGAGCGCCATCTCGGTGGCCTCGGCCTCGGCCCGCGCGGTCTGTGCGTGCGTCGGCGGCCCGCCCCAACCGAAGATGACGAGGTCGGAGCCCTCCTCCCCGACCGCCTCGATCACCCCGTCGGCGGCATGGCGGCCGATGCGGACCATCGTCCGCAGCTCGACGCCCTCCTCGTCGCCGAAGTCGAGCACGCGCTGGAGGAGCCGCCGCGAGGTCCGCGCCTGGGTCGCGCCCTCCGACAGGCTGACCCCCTCAGGCACCTCGACGATGCCGAGCGCCGTGATCTCGGTCGGCCGCCCGTTCGCCACGCCGGCCCCGATGCGCACGAGGTCGCGCGCCGTGCGCGGGTTGGCGAGCGGCAGGAGGACGCGGTACGGCGTCTTGCGACGCGCGGCGGCCATCAGGCGTCCTCGCCGGGTTCGGCCCTGGCCGCGGCGCCCCGCATCTCGCGCCAGCGGGTCACGAGGTACGGCTTCAGCTCCTCGAACTGGCGCGCCTGGTCGTCGATCACGCGCTCCGCCTGGTCGGTGGTCATGTCGAGCGTATCGCTGATGAAGCCGGCGGTCCGACCGAAGTAGAGCGGCGTCAACGCGGCGAGCAACCGCTCGCGGTCAGCGCCCGGCCGATGGAACGCGACGAGCGTGTCGTACAGGCAGCGGATCCAGAGCTCGGCGCTGAAGTGGAAGTCGGACGGCCGCTCGGGCATCTCGAGCGCCATCACCCGTTCGAGCTGCTCCGCGCTGAGCATCTCGCCCCACATGTCGGCGTGTGTGAGCCGCGCCTGGTCGAGGTTGTCGACGAGCTTCGCGTGGTTGACGCTGATCTCCTCGGGAGCCACGACCCGCTCGAACCCGTACTCCGGGATCGGGTGGGAACCGCGGACGCGGAGCCATCGGTCCTCGTAATGCCCGGCCAGCTTGAAGAGCGTGCCGACCACCTGGCGGAACATCGGCCCCAGGTCCGACGCCGGGTCCTTGGCATCGTGGATCTTCGCCCCCAGCCGAGCCTGGCACACGGCAAACCCCTCGTTGATGGCCGAGTGCGTCATCCAGATGTCGATCCCGAAGCGCGCCGTCAGCTCGTCGAACGTGTCGAGCTCGAGGTAGCGGCTGACGAGGTCGCCGGAGACGGCGAAGTCGCCGCCGATGGGCTGCCGGATGCGGGAACCGTAGAGTGCGCGGGTCAGCGGGTAGCTGATGTTGTTCGTGATCGTGCCGTCGTACTTGTAGCGCGCGTACATCGGCGCCACGAAGTCGTAGCCGCCCTTGAGGATCGGTCCCGCCAGCAGCTCGACCCACTCCGGCACGATCGAGCGCAGGTCGGAGTCGACCATGACCATGGCCTTGACCTTCAGCTCGCGGGCCACCTCGAACAACGCGCGCACCGCGGTCCCCTTCCCGCTCGTCCCCTGGTAGGTGAAGGTGATGCGCTGGAGCTTGTGCTTCGGGCTGACGAGGATGACCTTCTCGAGGTAGTCCGGGCTCTCCGTGCTGACCGCCACGCGCGGCGTGTCGTCGGGTGAGCCGCCGTCGCTGTTCACGAGGATCGGCTTCAGCTCGGGAAAGTACTGGACCATCCCCGCGGTCGCGGCGCGCACGACGTAGCCGATCGTCTCCGCGTTGCCGAAGCTCGGGACACCGACCATGAGGTCCGCGTTCCCGACTCGCCTGACCTCGGCGAGCCCCTCGGCGTCGAGCGCGGAGGACTGCGCGGCGGCTGGTTGGGACGTCAGGACGGGCCTCCATCGAACGTGCGACAGGCATGGTCGCTCGGGGCCCTCAAGGGTAGCACCACCCGGACCTCCAAGGCCGCGCCTGCCACGCCGTCCCGTGAGCGGCGGGCGTCACCTCGAACGGGTCTGGGGCTGCTGGCAGCATTCACACTGAACGAGAGCGCCTGCCCCGGTGGCGCTCTACTGCCGCCAGCGTTCACAGGGAACGAGAGGGGATCTCTCCCGCGGCGCCTGACTGCTGGAGGCGGTCACCGTGAACGGGACGAATGGCTCTCGCGGCGCCTGACTGCTGGAGGCGATCACCGTGGAACCGGGAGCTAGCCGGCGTCGTAGAGGTCGAGCTGTCCTTCCTCGACGGAGGCGCCGACCTCGCTGCGGATCGCCTCCCACGCGTCGAGGTCCCACTCGCCGACGAACGTGATGGCGGTGCCCTCACGGCCGGCGCGGCCGGTACGACCGATGCGGTGGACGTACGTGTCGGCGTCCTCGGGGATGTCGAACGACAGGACGTACGGCAGGTCGGTGATGTCGAGCCCGCGGCTCGCGACGTTGGTGGCGATCAGGAACTGGATCTTGCCCGCCTTGAAGGCCGCCAGGGTCCGGTCGCGCTCGCGCTGCGAGAGCCCACCGTGCAACGCGGCGACGTTCTTCCCACGGCGAGCGAGGGTGGCGGCCAGCCGATCGACACCGATCTGCGTGTGGCGGAAGACGAGGAGGCGGTCGAAGCCGTAGTGCTCGTTGAGCTCGACCAGCGCGGCCACCTTGTCCTGCTCGGCCACGAAGTACACGAGCTGCCGGACGGTCTCGACGGTGCGCAGGTCGGGTCGAACGGTGATGTGCGCCGGGTCCCGCTTCATGAATCGGTCGCAGATGCGGAGGATGGCGTACGGCATCGTGGCGCTGAAGAGCGCCGTCTGGCGGTTGCGCGGGCATCGGGACAGGATCGTCTCCACGTCGACGATGAACCCCATGTCGAGCATCCGGTCCGCTTCGTCGAGGATCACGGTGTGGACCCGGTCGAGCTTCAGCTCCCCGCGGCGGATGAGGTCCAGGACGCGACCCGGCGTGCCGATCACCACCTGCGTGCCCCGGCGGAGCGCCTCGATCTGGCGGTCCATGCTCGAGCCGCCGTAGATGGCCACGGTGCGGACGCCGCGGAACTGCCCGATGCGGGCGATCTCCTCGTCGACCTGCACGCACAGCTCGCGGGTTGGCGTCAGGACCAGCGCCTGGACGAAGCGGCTGGACGGCTCGATCTTCTCGACGATCGGGATGCCGAACGCGGCCGTCTTGCCGGTCCCCGTCTGTGCCTGGCCGATCAGGTCCTCTCCGCGGCGAAGCGGCGGGATGGCGCGCGCCTGCACCTCGGTCGGGGTGACGAACCCCATGCGCTCGATGGCGCGGGCGATGGTGGCCGGCACCTCGATGTCGCCGAAGCGGTAGCCGGCGGCGGCGGCCAGCACCGCCTGCTCGAGGGCCGACGGCTCCGGCTCGGCAGAGGACGCTCCTGCGACCTCGATGGCGACCGCGTCGCCGCTCGGGGTCGCGCGGGGGCGGCGCGACCGCTGGCGCGGGGGGGATGAATCGGGCAAACGGAACTCCGGGGAGGGTGATGTGATCGGCGGCGGAGCCGCGCGCGCCGGGTCCGGCGCGGCGGGTCAGCGACCCGGTGGGTGACGCCGCTCCAGCGATGCTACCACGGCCCCCTCGTTCTCACCGTGCTGGTGGCCGGTCGGCTGATCGACCGCCGCGCGCTGCGCATCGTGCTGCGGGTGCCTGCGCAGCCGATGAGCGAGGACGCCATGGCTGGGGCTGAAGACGAACGCCGCGAGGAAGAGCATCGTGGCGACCAGCACGATCGAGCCGCCCGGGCTCCAGGCGAGGTGATAGCTGACGTACCAGCCGATCACCCCGTAGACCGCGCCGAGCACGCCGCCGAGGGCCATCATCGGCGTGAAGCGATCGACGAGCAGGCGGGCGGTCGCGGCCGGCGTCACGAGCATCGAGAGCACGAGGATGATTCCGACCGCGCTCAGGCTGACCACGATCGTCGCGGTCAACAGGAGCAGGAGCAGCAGCTCGAGCGCGAAGACCGGGTAACCCAGCGCCTGCGCGTACGTCCGATCGAAGCTCACGAGCAGCAGCTCCTTGCGCAGCGCGACGAGGATGCCGATGACGCCGCCGCCGGCGAGGACGCTCACCGCGATGTCGTCCCAGCCGACACCGAGCAGGTCGCCGACGAGGAAGGCCGACAGGTCGCGCTGGTAGCCGGACTGCGTGCTGATGAGGACGATGCCGAGCGCGAACGCGCCGGCGAAGAAGATGCCGATCGCCGTGTCCTCCCGAATCCGCTGCCCACGGCTCACGACGGCGATGGCGAGCGAGGTGATCGTGCCCGCCAGCATCGCCCCGAGGAAGATCGGCACGCCGGCGACATACGCGAGGACGACGCCGGGAAACACGGCGTGGCTGAGCGCATCCCCGATGAAGGCCAGCCGGCGCAGGACGACGTACGCGCCGATGGCACCGCACGTGGCGCCCATCACCATCGCCTCGAGGAGCGCGCGCCGGAAGAGCTCCAGGCCGAGGGGATCGGTCAGCCAGTCCATCGGTCGCTATGCCTTCGGCACATCGGCGTGGCCGGCATGATGGCCGCCGCCGTGGATGTGGGCGTGGTCCCCGGCGTCCACGATCATCAGCTCGCCACCGAACGTCTCGTGCAGCACGTGCGGCGTGAACGTCTCCTTCGGCGGCCCGTAGGCCACGACGCGGCCGTTCACGAAGCACAGCAGGTCGCTCACGTCGGCCGCCGTCTCGAGATCGTGAGTGGCGTACATCACGGTCGTGCCGGCGTCGCAGAGCTCGCGCATGAGCGCCCCGATCGTCTCCTCGGTGCCGAGGTCGACGCCGGTCATCGGCTCATCGAGGAGGAGGATGTCCGCCTCCTGCACGAGCGCGCGCGCCAGGAAGACTCGCTGCTGCTGGCCGCCCGAGAGCGCGCCGATCTGCCGATGGGCCAGATCGGCCATCCCCAAGCGCTCGAGTGCGCCGGCCACGGCAGCGCGGTCTGCCGGTCGGGGACCGACGACCGGCCCGATGCCCGGATACCGACCCATCATCACCACCTGCCCCGCGCTGATCGGGAAGCTCCAGTCGACGAGCTCGCGCTGCGGGACGTACGCGATCCGGCGTCGGTCGATCGCCCGGCCGTCCATCGCCACCGTCCCCGCGCGGTGCGGCACGAGGCCGAGGATGGCCCGGAGGAGCGTGCTCTTGCCGCTGCCGTTCGGCCCGATGACCCCGACCAGGCGTCCGGGCGGGACGTCGAGGTCCACGCCGGAGAGCGCCCAGCGGTCGTCGTAGCCGGCGGCGAGGCCGCGCAGCTGGAGAGTGGGTGCCCCGACCGCCGTCATGATGAGACGGAGTATCGGCTCGTCCGGCCTGATCGGTCAATGCATGCTAGCCTCTCGCCATGGGGACGCCGGTGCTGGATCCGACCTCGACCGCCGATCGGCTGGCCGCCGCGGGCGAGCGCGTGACGCGCCAGCGGCTGCTCGTTGCCGATGCCCTGGCGGCCGTTGGACGGCAGGTCAGCGCCCAGGACCTGTACGCGCGCCTGCGGCGCCGCGACCCACGCATCGGTCGTGCCACCGTCTTCCGCACGCTCGAGGCGCTCGTCGCCGCCGGCGTGGCCCGCCGGCTGGAGCAGGACGGGCACGTCTACGGCTACGTCGCCTGCCGGCCCGAGCATCACCACCACCTCGCCTGCGACCGTTGCGGGAGGGTCGAGGAGATCGGCGAGCAGTACATCACCCCGGTCGCAGAGCGCGTGTCGGCCGATCTGGGCTTCACGATCGACGATGCTCGGATGGACTTCTACGGCCTGTGCGCCGACTGCCGGGCCGCGGTGGACCGCGCGGCCGGCTGAGGGATCAGCCCGCGGTTGCGGCCATCCGCTCGGCCGCCACCGGCCCGGTCCGTTCGAGTGCCCGGTCCGCGTAGCCGCTCGGATGCGCCTCGCGCCAGGCCCAGGCGTCGGCCAGCATCTGCTCGAGGCTCGAGTCGGTCGGCTGCCAGCCGAGCTCGCGTCGAGCGCGCCGCGACGACGCCACCAGGACCGGCGGGTCTCCGATGCGCCGCTTCACCGGGCGGGCCGGGATGGCGCGGCCGGTGACGCGACGTGCGGCCTCGACCACCTCTCGAACGCTGAAGCCTGCGGCGGACCCGAGGTTGTAGACCTCCAGCGACGCGTCGCCCTCGCCGGTGGCCTCGAGGGCCAACAGGTGGGCGTTGGCGATGTCGCGCACGTGGAGGAAGTCCCGGATGCAGGTGCCATCCGGCGTCGGGTAATCCTGCCCGTGGATCTGGACGTGGGTCGCCTCGCCCGCGGCGACGCGCAGGACGAGCGGCATCAGGTGCGTCTCGGGGTCGTGGTCCTCCCCGTTGCGCTCGGTGGCCCCGGCCACGTTGAAGTAGCGAAGGCTGATGGCGCGGAAGTCGTGGGCCGCGCAGAACCAGCGCATGGCTCCCTCGAAGGCGAGCTTCGTCGCCCCGTAGGGATTGATCGGCTCGGTGCGGTCGGCCTCGGCGATCGGCACCCGGCGCGGCTCGCCGTACACGGCGGCTGACGAGCTGTACACGAGGCGCGTGACGCCGGCCTCCTTCATGGCCTCCAGCAGCTCCACGCCG
>DASVEQ010000083.1:0-22134 GCA_036380455.1 Candidatus Limnocylindria bacterium
GGCCCGATCTGAGCTCAGATCGGGCCTTTCGTTGCCTTTCCACCTCGCGAGAGCACCCTTCGGCACCCTCATGCCGGGGACACGGGCCGGGCCGAGGTGGCACTAGGTTCAGCGCAGTAACGTGCTCGGATGTCCAAGTGCTCGTAGCGGTGCAGGAGGCAACGCTGCTTCATCGTCGTGGCGGGTGACACGGTGATGACCACCCCGACCGCGGAGCTTGTGCGCGGCGTCTTCCCGGACGTCGAGGTTCGTGAGGAGCTGACCGAGTTCGGCAGCCTCATGTCCGGCGCGCGGGCTGAGACTCCTTGTTTTTCTTGCGATGAAGCGGAGGACTGGCTCCGGTTTGACGCATGCTAGCACCAAACCGGAGGCCGGTCTCCGGTTCTTCCCATTGGCCGACGGTCAGATCCGCCAGCGGGCTTGGCTGAGCGAGGGTGTACCGCCCGACCCTTGACAGGTGCGCTACGGTCGGCTCAATGGTCGAGTTGGAGGCTCGCACGGGCCACACCCAATGCATCTGTCGCCGGCGGGGAGAACCTCGTCCGGATCGCGACCGGTGCGCCACTCGATCCGCGCGCCACAGCGCCTGACCGGTCCTTCTCGCCGAGTCCCAGCGTGAGGGCGACCCTCACCAGCTGACTCCGTCGTCCGCGCGGCATCGACCGCGCGACCGTTGAACACCGAATCGAAGGACTGTGATCGGAATGTCCACTGCGCAAGCCACCCGTTCCACCTTTCCCGCTGCCCTGGTCACCACCGACTGGGCCCGGGAGTACCTCGACGACCCGAAGGTGCGCTTCCTGGAGGTCGACGTCGACACCGACGCCTATGACTCGGGCCACCTTCCCGGCGCCACCGGCATCAACTGGAAGAGCCAGCTGACCGATGCGGTCCGCCGCGACCTCGTCGGTCGTGAGGAGCTCCAGGAGCTGCTCCGTGCTGCCGGCATCAACGACGACACCGCGATCGTCCTGTACGGCGACAACAACAACTGGTTCGCGGCCTGGGCGTACTGGCAGCTGCGCTACCAGGGTCTTGACAACGTCCGCCTGCTGGATGGCGGTCGCGTCAAGGTCGAGGCCGATGGGCTGCCGCTGACGACCGACGCTCCCGCGCACGAGGCCGGCCACATCACGCTGCCGACGCAGACGAGAGAGGAGCTGCGCGCCTACCGGCAGCAGGTGATCGACGGCATCGGCGCCACCGGGCGCAGCCTGGTCGACGTGCGCTCGCCCGAGGAGTATCGCGGCGAGCTGGCGGCTCCGGCCCACCTGCCCCAGGAGGCGGCGCAGCGGCGTGGCCACATCCCGGGCGCGGTCAACGTGCCCTGGTCCCAGGCCGTGGCCGAGGACGGGACGTTCAAGCCGATCGACCAGCTGCGCGAGCTGTACGCCTCCAAGGGCGTCGACGGGAGCGACGAGGTCATCGCTTACTGCCGCATCGGCGAGCGCTCCAGCCACACCTGGTTCGTGCTCAGTGTGCTGCTCGGCTACCCGAACGTCCGCAACTACGACGGGTCGTGGACCGAGTACGGCTCGCTGGTGGCCGTGCCGATCGAGACCGGTGAGGGGATATCACGCTCATGAGGCGACCGAGCTGTGCTGAGCGGGTGCGTAGCCGCGGGTAACACCGTCGAACGCTGAGCAGGACACCCATCTCAGCCATCCTGCGCGGCGTGGCGTCTTGATGTGCGTCGCACCGTCACCTCGAGCTGAGGTGAGCTCGGACCTCGTCGCAGCCCCCTGCCATGGCCGGCAGAAGGATGACGACGTCCTCCGAGCTCACCTTCGTTTCGAGGCCTTGTCGGTGGCGAATGTCGGTGTCGTTGACGTACACGTTCACAAAGGACGAGAGCCGTCCATCCTCAGTGAGCCGATCGCGCAGCGCGGGCTGGTCGGCGAACAAGCCATCGAGCACCGCCGCCACGGTTGCACCATGAGCGACCAGCTCCCTCGATCCGCCCACGACATCGCGCAGGACGGGCGGGATGCGCACGCGGCTCATGGATGCACCGTCGGGAGCAGCCTGTTCGTGGAGTCGGTCAGCCGTGACCGACGTGCGACGCTCATCGGACCGCACCACCGGCGCCCTGCAGCGCAGCCCACCTGGCCTCGAACGCATCGAAGGTGGGAGCGATGATCTGATCGGGAAGCTCGGCGAGCACGTCGAGGGTCTTGAGCCCGTTGCCGCTGATGACGACGACCGCCTCGTCATCGGTCCCGACCACACCGTGATCGATGGCCCGCTGCAGCGCCGCCAGCGTGACGCCGCCGGCGGTCTCGGTCAGGATCCCCTCGGAGGCGGCCAGCAGCCGTACCGCGGCGACCACGCCGGCGTCGCTGACGCCCTCGACGCTGCCGCCACTGGAACGCGCCAGGGCCAGGGCCGGAACCCCGTCGGCCGGGCTGCCGATGGCCAGCGAGCGCACGATCGTCACCGGCTCGGCCACCGGCGTGATCTCGTCGAGCCCTGCCGCGAAGGCGGCCGCGATCGGTCCACAGCCCCCCGCCTGGCCGCCGACGTAGCGCGTCGCGCTTCGCTCGATGAGGCCGACCGCGGATAGCTCTTCGAAGCCCTGCGCGATCTTGGTGTACATCGAGCCCGACGCCAGCGGCGCGACCACCACGGCAGGGGCGCGCCAGCCGAGCTGCTCGGCGATCTCGAAGGCGATCGTCTTGGAGCCCTCGGCGTAGAACGGGCGCAAGTTGACGTTGAGCACGGCCCAGCCCTCGAGCTCGTCGGTCAGCTCGAGCGACAGGCGGTTGACCGCGTCGTAGGGGGCGTCGACCCGAATGACGTGGGCGCCCAGGGCGACCGCCTGGGCCACCTTGGCCGGCTCCAGGTCGGCCGGTACCAGCACCACCGCGCGCAGGCCCATGCTGGCCGCGGTGGCCGCCACCGAGGCGGCCAGGTTACCGGTCGAGGCGCAGGCCAGGGTGTGGAAGCCGAACTCGCGCGCACGCGCGGCGGCGATGGCCACCACCCGGTCCTTGAACGAAAGGGTCGGGTTTCGAGAGTCGTCCTTGATCCACACCTGTCGCAGGCCGAGCCGCGCCGCGAGGCGGGGCGCCGGCACGAGCGGAGAGCAGCCGACCGGCAGCCCGTCGTCGGGCACGCGCTCGACCGGCAGCAGCTCGGCGTAGCGCCACAGCGTGCGTGGCCGCCGCGCGACCGTCTCGTGGGTGAGGTGCTGCGCCACCGTCGCGAAGTCGTAGGTGGCCCGCAGCGGGCCGAAGCAGCGCGAACAGACGAAGCTGGGGCCGGTCTTTGCCTCGGCGCCACAGGCTCGGCAACTCAGGCCGGAGAAGCCGGGCACGAAGGCGCCGCGATCGGCGCTGGTCGACTCCGGGGCGGCGGGCGGGATGCTCAGGGTCATGGCGGGGTCCTCGTGTGTGCGGTCGGTGGCTGATCGGCCGATGTCGCACAGCGACGAGGCCGCGGTTGGTGCCGCGGCCCCTCAGGAGACGAACCCTTGCTCTAGTCGCGCACTCTGGTTGACGCCCTAGGCCGGGCCCTCGCTCCCGCGGGGCCGCCAGGGCATCGCCATGCTGGTCACGTGCGCCTCGTGCATGGTCAGGACCCTAGCAGGGCTGTCAACCACGGCGAGGCGGCCTGTCGCCTCGCAGCGTCTTGACACCAACTGAACACAGGCATATAAAGCCAAACACAGATGAAACAAGACCTTGTCAACATGTACGCAGAGGAGCGCCAGCGCTGGATCGTCGAGCGCGCACGGGCCGGCGGCCGGGTCGAGGTCGCTTCGCTCGCTGCCGAGCTCGGCGTGACGACGGAAACGGTGCGTCGTGACCTGACGACCCTGGAGCGTCACGCGCTCCTGCGCCGCGTCCACGGCGGCGCCATCCCCATCGAGCGACTCGGCTTCGAGCCGGCCCTGGCGGCGCGCGACACTGTTCTCACGGCCGAGAAGGAGCGAATCGCGCGGATGGCGCTCGCCGAGCTGCCCGAGGAGGGCTCGATCCTGCTCGATGCCGGCACGACCACCGCGCGACTGGCCGATGCACTGCCGGCAGACCGCGAGCTTGTCGTACTGACGAACGCGCTGCCGATCGCCATGTCCCTCTCGGTCCGGCCCAACATCACTGTCCTGCTCATCGGTGGCAGGGTGCGTGGGCGCACGCAGGCGGCGGTGGACGACTGGGCGCTGCATGCCCTTGCCGACAGCTTTGTCGACGTGGCGTTCATCGGAACGAACGGCATCAGCCCTGAGCGCGGACTGACGACCCCCGACACGACCGAGTCCGCGGTGAAGCGAGCCATGATCCGTGCCGCGCGGCGCTCCGTCGTCCTCGCCGATCACACGAAGGTCGGCCAGGACCACCTGTCCCGTTTCGCCGCGCTCGAAGAAATCGACACCCTGATCACCGACTCGGGACTCGATGCGCAAGTCGCCGATGAGCTCCGGTCGCGCGGTCTGAAGGTCCTCCTGGCATGATTGTCACCCTCACCCTCAACCCGAGTGTCGACCGCACCGTCGAGGTCGAGACGCTCGAGCGCGGAGAGGTGATGCGTGCCCTGAGCGTCCGGGTTGATCCCGGCGGCAAGGGGATCAACGTCTCTCGGGCGCTGGCAGCGCACGTTCTGCCGACGCGCGCGGTCGTTACCGTGGGCGGCGCCGAGGGCGAGCATCTCGTCACCCTGCTGCGGGACACGGGCATCGAGATCGTGCCAGTCCTGATCCAGGGAGCGATCCGCTCCAACATCACGGTTGCCGAGCCCGACGGCACGACGACCAAGTTCAATGAGCCGGGGGCCCAGCTCAGCGCCAAGGAGCTGGCCTCGGTCATCCTGGCCGTCAGACGTGCCGCCGAGTCGGCGGATTGGCTCGTCGCCAGCGGCAGCCTGCCGACCGGGACGCCGGCCAGCTTTTACGCGGACCTTGTCCACATGCTCTCGGGTTCGGGCACCCGGGTGGCGGTCGATACCAGTGGACCGGCGCTGGAGGCGGTGCTGGCTGCCGGGCCAGCCCTCGTCAAGCCGAATCGGGATGAACTGGCGGAGGTGACGGGCCGGCGCTTGGTGACGATCGCCGATGTCGTGGAGGCTGCCTGGGTGCTGCACGACCGCGGGGCAGGGATGGTGTTGGCGAGCATGGGCCCCGAGGGAGCCGTGCTTGTAGAGGAGGGCGGCGCGATCCATGGCCGCACGCCGGCCATCCCTCCGCTCAGCTCGGTCGGCGCCGGGGACGCCATGCTGGCCGGCTTCCTTGCCGGCGGCGGCAGGGGAGACGACGCCCTGGTGGAGGCCCTCGCTTGGGGGGCTGCTGCGGTGCTCCAGCCAGGTTCCGGCATGCCGTCACCGCATGACATCGACCGCGCGGCGGTTCGCCTGGAGCACTTCGGCACCCGGCGTCCGGACCTGCTGGCCATGCCGCCCTGACATCGGGCGCGACTTCGGGGGACGCACTCGGGACGAAACGCAGGCACGAACGAAGCGAGAGGAGAGGACCCGATGACAGCGACAGCCGATCTCAAGCACCGCGAGGGGCCGGGCGTCCAGGCCACGATCCAGCGGATCGGTGGCTACCTGGCTGGCATGATCATGCCCAACATCGCAGCCTTCATCGCCTGGGGGCTGATCACCGCCCTGTTCATCCCAACCGGCTGGTGGCCGAACGAGCAACTGGCCACGCTCGTCGGGCCGATGATCCTCACGCTCCTGCCGGTTCTCATCGGCTACACGGGCGGACGTTTGGTCCACGGCCAGCGCGGCGCCGTCATCGGCGCGGTCGCGACCATGGGCGTCGTCGTGGGCACCGACATCCCGATGTTCCTGGGGGCCATGATCATCGGGCCGCTGGCGGCATATCTCCTGAAGTTGCTGGATCGCGCCATCGGCGGGCGCGTCCGCACCGGTTTCGAGATGCTCGTCGACAACTTCAGCGCCGGGATCCTGGGGCTCGTGATGGCGGTCGCGGGGCTCCTGGCCATCGGTCCGGTGGTCGAGACCCTCGCCAACGCCGCGGGCGATGGCGTTGACTTCCTGGTCACCAACGGCCTGTTGCCGCTGGTGTCGATCATCGTCGAACCCGCCAAGGTGCTGTTCCTGAACAACGCGATCAATCACGGGGTGCTCGGCCCGCTCGGCGTCGCGGAGGCCCTCGACAACGGCAAGTCGATCCTGTTCATGATCGAGACGAATCCAGGCCCCGGCCTGGGGATCCTGCTCGCCTACCTGCTGTTCGGACCGCGCGCGATGCGGCCCACTGCTCCAGGAGCGATCATCATCCACTTCTTCGGCGGCATCCACGAGATCTACTTCCCGTACGTGCTGATGAACCCGCGGCTGATCCTGGCGGCCATCGTCGGCGGCGCGGCCGGCGTGTTCACCGCAGTAATCACCGGTGCCGGACTCGTGGCCACGCCGTCGCCCGGAAGCATCTTCGCCTACATGGCGGTGACGCCGCCCGGCGGATTCGTCGGGGTGCTGCTGGCCATCGCGGTCGCCGCTGGCGTGTCGTTCGCCGTCGCCTCGCTGCTGCTCGGATTCGGCCGCGCGGAGGAGCCGGTCGACGCCGCACAGCCCGATGCCGCCCCCGCGCCCCTGGCAACGGGAGCGTGATCGGAATGCCAGAGGTCAATGGCTCGGATGTCCGCACCGTGGTCATCGCCTGCGATGCGGGAATGGGCAGCAGCGTGATGGTGGCCACCCAATTGCGGCAGCGGTTGAAGAAGTACGACGTGGCGGTCGAGCACGTCCCGGTCAACTCGATCCCGGCCGACGCCACAGTGGTGGTCTGCCATGCCGGGCTCGCCCAGCGCGCCAGGGGCATGGCCCCAGGCGCCGTGGTGGTGCCGTTCCAGCTGTTCATGGGTGATCCGGCGTTCGACCGGGTCGAGGCGGCGATCCGGGACGGTGGCGTCCTTGCCGACTGACCCGCACGCCGTCCTCGTCCGCGAGGCGATTCGACTGGCGCAGCACGCCGACGACAAGTGGGATGCGCTGCGCCAGTCGGGGGCGCTCCTCGAGGAGCTCGGCGCCGTCGAAGCCGGCTACGCCGCGGCGATCGTGGAGCGCGAGGGGCAGATCTCGACCTACATGGGCGAGGGAGTCGCGATCCCGCACGGGACCGATGCGTCGCGCGCGCTTGTACGACGCACCGCCCTCGGGTTTCTCCAGTTCCCCGACGGAGTCGCCTGGGATGGCGAGACCGTCTACCTGTGCATCCCCATCGCGGCGAGCGGCGATGAGCACGTCGGCGTGCTGTCGGCTCTTGCCGAGATCCTGGTCGCAGGCGACAGCGCCGCAGCCCTCCGAGCGGCGACTGACGTCGACGACGTCCTGGCTCGATTGAGCCCTGCAGAGACTGCGTCGACGGGGGAGAGCCACGGATGAAAGTCGCCCGTTTCCATGCTCCTGGAGATATCAGGATCGAGGATGCTCCGGAACCAAACCCGGGTCCTGCCGAGGTCAAGATCCGGGTTCGCAACTGCTCGACCTGCGGGACCGACGTGAAGATCTACCGCTCGGGGCATCAGAACATCGATCCCCCGCGGATCATGGGTCACGAGATCGCCGGCGAGATCGTCGAGATCGGCGTTGACGTGGGGCCATCGGGGGACGGCGGGCCATGGTCGATCGGTGATCGGGTCCAGGTCATCGCGGCCGTCCCGTGCGGCCGCTGCCCGGAGTGCCTGCGCGGGTGGATGACGATCTGCCCGAACCAGACCTCGGTCGGCTATCAGTACGAGGGCGGCTTTGCCGAGTACGTCGTCGTTCCGCAGGAGGTGCTGCGGGTCGACGGCCTGAACCGGATCCCCGAGGGGGTCGGGTTCGACGAGGCATCGGTGGCCGAACCGTTCGCCTGCGCAATCAACGCCCAGGAGCTCGCGCGGGTCGGCCCCGGTGACGATGTCGTGGTCATCGGTGCCGGCCCGATCGGCTGCCTCCACGTGCGGCTGGCCCGGGCGCGCGGTGCTGCGCGAGTCTTCCTCGTCGAGCTGAATCGTCAACGGTTGGATCTGTCGGCCGCGCTCGTTGCGCCCGACGCCGCGATCTGCGGCAGCGAAGGCGACCCGGTCGAGGCGGTCCTGGAGCTGACCGCTGGCCGCGGCGTGGACGTCGCGATCACCGCCGCCGCCTCCGGGAAGGCGCAGGAGGACGCGGTGCGCATGGTCGCCCGACGGGGACGGATCTCCTTCTTCGGGGGCCTTCCGAAGGACACGCCGACGATCACCCTCGATTCCAACCTCGTCCACTACCGCGAGCTGACCATCGTGGGTGCCAACGGATCCAGCCCGGATCACAACAAGCAGGCATTGAGCATGATCGCCAGCGGCGAGGTGCCGGTTCGCGATCTGATCACCCATCGGCTTCCCCTCGAGGGCGTGCTCGACGCGATCGGCATCGTCTCGCGTGGCGAAGGCATCAAGGTCACGATCGAACCGTGACCGAAGGAGAGAGCATGGCGCAGGTTGAGGTCGTCGTCGGTTCGCGGATCGGTCTCCATTCACGACCGGCGGCTCTGTTCGTGAAGGCCGTTGCGGAGCAGCCGGTGCCGATCACGATTCGCAAGCCCGAGGGTGCCCCGGTCGACGCGCGCAGCATCCTCCGAGTCCTGGCGCTCGGCGCAAAGAATGGCGAAACCGTCGTCCTCGAGGCCGATGGCGACGGAGCCGAGGAGGCGCTGGAGGCCGTCGCGCGCGTGGTCGCCGAGGACCACGACGATCCCGCCTGAGCCCGGCCGCGTGACAGTCAACGGGATGGGGTTGGCAGCAGAGGCGTCGACACAGATGCTCAAGGGCATCGGCGTTTCCAGCGGGTCCGCGGCCGGGCCTGTTGCGCTGATGGGCCCAAGACCGCGGCTGCCTGCTGATGTGCCCGTCGCCGCCGATGGTGAAGCCGAAGCGACCGCGGCCGTGGCCGCACTGGCTCTCACCGCCGATGACCTCGAGCGCCGCGCCGCGGATACGGCGATGAGCCGCGCCGCCGAAGTGCTCGAGGCAACCGCCATGATCGCCCGCGATCCGTCGCTCGAGGATGGGATTCGAGCTGCGACGGCGGAGGGCGTGCCGGCCCCCTGGGCGGTCGAGCGGGCGATGGAGGTCTTTCGGGCGCTGCTGCTCGAGCTTGGCGGCTATATGGCGGAGCGCGTCGGCGACCTGGACGACGTCCGCGATCGGACCATCGCGCGCCTGCTCGGCCAGCCGATGCCGGGGATTCCGGAGCGCGACGCGCCTTTCGTGCTCGTCGCCGAAGACCTTGCGCCGGCCGACACGGTGACGCTGGACCCCCTCCGGGTGCTCGCGCTCGTCACCATCCGAGGCGGGCCGACGAGCCACACGGCGATCCTGGCGAGGAGCCTCGGCCTGCCCGCGGTGGTTGCCTGCGGGCAGGCAGCCTCATTGGCCGAGGGCGAGCTGGTGGCCGTCGATGGGGCCACCGGCCTGGTGCGCGTCGGGTTGACGACGGACGAGGTCGCGGCCACGAACCGCACGGAACAGGCGCGTCGAGTCGCGCGGGCAGCCAGCCGCGGGCCGGGGCGCACGGTGGATGGCCACGGGGTGTCCCTGCTCCTGAACATCGGCGACGCGGCGGGGGCGGCAGCCACGGCCGAAGTTGACGCCGAGGGCGTGGGCCTGTTCCGCACCGAGTTCCTGTATCTCGATCGGCAGGAGGCGCCATCGGTCGACGAGCAGGTCACCCTGTACGCAGACGTCTTCGAGGCGATGGCCGGCCGCAAGATCGTGGTCCGGACCCTGGACGCGGGGGCCGACAAGCCCCTCCCGTTCCTCAACCCTGACCAGGAGCCCAACCCGGCCCTTGGCATGCGCGGCCTCCGGACCGCGCGCCGCTCACCGGACGTGCTCGACGATCAGCTCGCGGCCCTCGCCCGTGCCCGGCAGGCGACCGGAGCCGTCGTCTGGGTCATGGCCCCGATGGTGGCCACGGCGGCCGAGGCGAAGTGGTTCACCGACCTCGCTCACGGGCACGGCCTGCCGATCGCGGGGGCGATGGTTGAGATCCCGGCCGCCGCGCTTCGGGCCAAGGAGCTCCTCGAGCACGCCGATTTCCTCAGCATCGGGACCAACGACCTCGCCCAGTACACGCTGGCGGTGGACCGGATGGCCGGCGAGCTGGCCGATCTGCTCGACCCATGGCAACCGGCGCTGCTCGAGCTCATCCGGATGACCGCTGAAGCCGGCCTGGCGGCCGGCAAGTCGGTCGGCGTCTGCGGCGAGGCCGCTGCGTCGCCGACGCTGGCGCCCGTCCTCGTCGGGCTCGGGGTCACGAGTCTGTCGATGTCGGCCTCCGCCGTCGGGGATGTCCGGGAAGCCCTCGCCACGATCACCCTCGCCGAGTGCCGCGAGATGGCCAGGAATGCTCTGGCCGGCCGGAGCGCGACCGGGGGCTCCTAGGCAATTGTTGGTCGCGGATCCGAGGAGTCTGATGGCCAGATGCGATGCGATGGTCAGATGCACTCGCGCTGGGGGTGACTGACACACCCGGGCCGGGGAGCCCTAATTGGAGCCCTTATGGATCCTGTCTCATGCGTCTCATGCGTCTCTTGGATGGACTGGCTGTACGCGGCTGAGACACATGAGACGTTTCGTCAGGAATCCGGTATGCGGTACCACTCCCTCCACCACAACATCTTGTGGATCGCAGGCTTCAGGCCACAGCATATTTGTGGCTCTCGGAAATTGCACGTAGGTGAGGGCCTGTGCGGTTCACCTGCGCGTGCTGGTATGACCCTGGAGTTGGCCGGCAAGCACGTTGTTGTGGCCGCTCGGAAGAGGCTCCACACTGCGGACCCTAAGAGTCAGTGCACGACGATGGGTCTCGCCATGGACGATCGATCGCCCAACCGCCCCACCGTTGCTCGCCTTGTCGCGTGGCACGTCGAGTGTCCCGCCGTGCGCGCAGCCCTCTTCGCGAGCCTGGTAAGCATCGCCGCTGGCTGCGATCTCTTCGCCGTCCACGCGCCCGAGCGCATCCCCTCGGTCGTCGGCGTGATCGCGAGCAGTGAGAACGTGAGGGGGGGTTTGGTCCTACGAACTCGAGAACGGCCAGACCATCGGCATCGACTTTGACGAGACGGTGACACTGCCAGAGTCGACCGGCGGCGGTCGCGGCGCTCTGTCGTCTATGCCCGCGGGGACGACGCCTGGTTCTTTACTCTCCGCGAGCCCCACGCGAGCGAGGATGGCTACCGGTCCAACTCGCCTGCACGGGACGACGGCACCCACCTCGTCTTCCAGAACGGCCTCCGCCTGCCGAAGGCACCGGACTTCGACGGTCGCGGCTGGCCGCAGGACGGCCGCTACGACAGCAACAACCCAGTCCAGCTTTGCCCCGTTCTGCATCAACCCGCTTGGCGAGGTGACGGCATACTTGGCGATGCCGTCCGACCGGCGGGAGGGCTGTCCGGACGCCGCGTGAGGCCGCCCATCGGGTGGCGGTCCTTAGGCCAGGCACCTAGAAGGCCCGGCGACTCCGGAGGCCATCAGTCTCGGCCGGCTGACCGAGAGTCGTCCGGCATGGACGAGAGTTAGCGTAGCGAGGGACGATCAGCCTACAGGCTCCGCGCCGAACCCGGCCTACCGTAGCGAGCATCGGCGAGGCGCAACCACCAGGCGCGCTGGCCACCGAGCGGGCTACCGAAGGGGGATCGAAGGGTGGGACCCCGACAGTCAACGGCAACCGCCGGTGATCATTTATGGTCACCGCGTTCCTCGCGAACTCCGAGCGGTCTCACCGGGCTGGTCCGTGCCACCCACGCCAACCCGCAAGACACGTGTCTTTTGGGCTGCACGGTCCTCGCCGCGCCCATAGACCGAGTCTGCGCGCGCGATGACAGAACCGCTCTGATCGGAGGAGCTCACAGGTGAAGCGGCTCGCTCCTCTGCTGATCTCACTAGGATGGGCTGGCCGTTCCGTTCCAAGACTGTGACCGTCCTGCCCGATGCTGGTCCTGCGAGGGTGACCGGGGCCCCGGCCGCATCAACCCAATGCCCGGCATCGCGCGCCCAGAAGGCCAGGCCGAGCGACGGATCACGGAGTGTCCTGGCCAAGGCATCTCGCATCGTGCCCGGCGCGGGACGCTCTCCGAGTCGAGGACAAAGTCACTCACGCTCATGCGATCCAGCCGCATACGGAGCAGTCCGAATAGGACGCGATCGGCACGAGGATCTGACCAGCCCGTGCCAGCCAGAAGAGCACCTCACGGGCCCGCACGGGCAACTCCAGATAGGAGTCCCCCGGATAGCCTAGGCCTCCCGTACAGCACACGACTTCGGACGTTGAGGGCGTGGCGCCGCCAACGATGGACGGCGCCGCCAAGGTGATCGACACCGCGAAGGCGATGCCCGCGAACCACAACGGCGCGAGTGCTCGCCGGGCCGCCGGCGTCGCGACCCGCCAGCGGCCCACGAGGACCGCCACCACCGCTAGCAGGACGCTAATCCCGGCAGCCTCGTAGGTGCGATGCAGGCCGTTGGCCAGCTCGAAGTCCGGGTAGAGGCCGAGGTGCCGCAGTTCGCCTTCGACCAGGTTCGATTCGTCATCTGGTTCGACGCCCTGAACCAGGCAGTTCTGGTCCATCTGATGCTCGCCTACCCGAGCGGACGTCTCATTCTGCCGGCTCTCGCCTCGTGGCGACGGCTGCATATGCGAACGTCCTGATCCTGGGCTTTGCGCGTGCCGCCACGCTGGACTTCTTTGGTGCGGGTCCCGAGGACGAGCGCTACCAGGGGATCTCTGTGATTGGCGTCCTGGTCGCAGCTGTCGGCGAGGGGGCGTCGTTGGAGAATGGCCAGCCCGCTGTGATCGCGTTGGTCGACGCGGCAGTTGGACTCACCTACCTCGCCGCTGGCCTCGTCGCGATGCGTCACATGAGCCACCCGCGCCTCCCCATCACATGGCTACTGAACCGCGCGGCTCATCGGAGATTGCGGTCGGTCGCGAAGAGCTAGTAGAGCGTACTGGCTAGGGAACTCGATTCGGCCGCGCTGCCGGAGATGAACTCGTGAGCAGGATGAGTCCTCCGGCAGCCGCGACGATCAAGGCGATGGCGAGCATTACCCAAGTGTCCAAGCCGACCTCAATCGATGGATCGACGATGGCCTCAAAGCCGTTCCGTCCCAGAATCAGACCCGGAATCGCCCCTCCGGCGAGTAAGAGCCAGCCCACGCTAGCGGGCCGGTTTCGGGATAGGTAGAACGCGATGAGGACTAGCGCCATGGCACCGCTGAACACCCAGCCGATCTCTCGCAGGAACAGAGCGAGAAAGCCGAGAATGCCCCCCAGAATCGCCGCGAGCAGCGCCTCGCCGACGCTACTTCTCACCGTAGGCCCCCGTCCCGCACCATGCCTGGTACTTGAAGCCGAGGCTCTTCTTCCAGCTGTAGGTGTAGCTGCAGTACCAGTTGCCGTTCGCGTTGCCCGTTATTGCATTCGTGTATGAGTTGCGGAAGTCATTGCCACCGCAGTCAAACCCGCCCTTATAGCCATACGCTTGAGTTCCCCTCGGCGTCACACTTGAGTACCCGAGCCCACCGGCGTAGCGCCCGAAAGAGTGAGACGAGGCGATGGGATCCCAGCCTGGACCGCAACTGTTCGTGAGGGTCTTCCACTTACCGCCATCCTGCCCCGAATAGGAACGGATGACCGAACCGCATATGCCACTGCTGCAATTGCTCCACGCCGCCTCGATCCAGTACTCGTTCAGGAGGATGTTGCAGCAGTCCCACGTACGCTGAACGCTATAGGCTTTCCAGCAGCAGCGGCTGGGTCTCGGCCGACAGCATCCGCCGCCGGGGCAGGATCGAGCTGTGGAAGGGCGGCGCGTCGTCGGGCAGGTCGCGGATGCGCGGAGCACGGACCTCGACCGGCCAGGTGCCGATGGCCACCGGCCGGGGCCGGCCATAGCCGTTGCGATAGCCGTGCTCGGCCAGCATGCGGCGCTCGTACCGGGGGCGCGCTCCAGCATGCGCCGGGCCCCCTCGCGCGCCAGCTCCTCGATGGTGTGGTTGACGACCGCGGCCGGCGGCTCGCTTGGCTTGGGATCGGCGTCCGTCGCCAGCGCCGGCGGCGGAACGGGCGCGATCGCTAGGGTATCGGCCGCGCCGTCGGACGACGGATCAGGCTGGGCGACCGGGGTCAGGGCATGGTAGGTTTCCATCGCGGCGTGCTCCTTCTGTGGCCTAGACATCTGCCGGAGGGTACGCCGCTTTCCCTTGCCCGCGAGAGCGTCAGGAGCGCGGCGCTATTTCCACACGTCGCGACGATAGCTCTTGGCCTTCTCGTGCCGCTGTACCCTCATCCGTACCCTCAAGACTCGCGCGAGCAGGCGTACGGCTCCTCGTCGCCGCTCGCGCCAGATGGCCTCCGAGCGAAGGTGGGCGGGCAGACACCACGGATTCGGCAACCGGCTACCCTGCTGACCAACTTGCCTCCATCGCGATCCGACCGGTGGTAAATGCGTGGCCGGCGGGCAGCGCGAGGGCGATGATCGGCACAGTCGTGCGCTCAGCCCTTCCAGGGACCCGACGAGCTGGCAACAGGCCAAGAGAGCCCGGTCCAAATCACCGGAGTACTTGAGCATCGCGGCCCCAGCCGACAGGGCCATCGTTTGCCGAGGTGCGCGCACCCAACACGCGATCCCGACCCGCCCGTCACCGCGGCTGAGCCCGCTGTTTAGGGGCGGGGACGGTCGCCCGACGCCGGCCGGCGGTAGAGCGTGCGTCTGCCCGCCCTTGGCTGCTAGGTGGCAGGCTCGACGATGACGTAGCTGAACGCCACCTCCGGCCGTTGACCGGGCGGACCGCCGGCGAAGTGGACGGTGAACCCACTCGCGGGGCTGCGCTCCACCCATTTGAGTTGGCGTGGTCCCGGGTCGCCGTGGAGCGTCAGGCTGATATGGCTGAGCGCCGTGACCGCCGGGTTGGCGACGAAGCGGCTGTTCTGGCCGAAGGCGACCGCATCGTTGCCGGCGGTCGTGAAGCGCGCCGTGCCCACGACATCGAGTGCGAGACCTCCGTCGGACAGGGGGTGGACTGGATCCGTGTTGGGACCCTCTTCCGTTGCGCCGGCTTGACCGCTAACGCACCGGACGGCGGCCGCTTCGCCAGGGGCGATGCCGATCACGCCTGGCGCGACCTCCGGGACCTGACCGAGGCCGCGCACGATCGAGCCGATGCCGACGACACCCGCACCCTCCGGGCTCCAGCCGAGCACACCGAACCCGGTGCTGCCAGTCCCATCCAAGCCCGAAACTCCCTCCACGAACGCTGCGGTGACTATGTCGCTATGGGCGGTCAGACCATGGTTGTGCACACTATGGAACTCGGCGCCAATCCCGGTCTGGCTCTGGCCGCGAACGCCGAGGCCCGAATGGGACATGCCCTCCACGCCGGTGCCGCCGTGGCTGAGGCCCTGGACGCCGGTCCCGTTGCCCATCCCGAACTGGCCGGCATCCCCGAAGCCGGGGCCGCTGCTCACGCCGGCGATGGCGAACGTTTCGTCGTTGTCGGTCTCGGCCACGATGGCCGGCTTGTGAGGGGCCGAGCTCAGCGCGCGGAGGGCGCCAGCGGCGTCCCCGCCGTTGGTGTTGTGCACGGTGAGCGCATGGTTGTCGACGTCGGCCTCGAGCTGGGTGGTCCCACCCACCGGCGCGCTGTTTGACGCGCCGAGGTGTAGGACGTTCGTGCCGTCGTGTCCGGCGCGGACGATGGCTGCCGGCAAGGTGGCCGCCGCGGCGGCCGCGCCCCCGGCGCCTAGCAGAGCCAAAATGCGCCGCCGGCTGCTGATGCGGTCAACGAATGACGGCGGCGATGGAGGGATTGAGGAAGACGAAGACGAGTCCTGTGTGGTCATGAGGCGGGCACCTCCTCTGAGCTCCCTCGCACAAGAGAGCTGGGTCGGTGCCGGTATCGCCATTGGCTCGGGCAACGCCGTGTTGGGCGACCTTGGCTACGGCATGCCGTCAGCGCCTCCCGACCGGACGCCGTGACTCTACCCACCATTGATCCCGACAGCAATACCGCCGAGCGATCGAGCAGGCGCCGCATGGACGGGGCACTTGCTGACCTTCGTCGGGTCGTCTGCGTACCCTCACTGTACCCTTGAGCCGGCCGGAGTCCGCCGGATCTGGGCGGGGCCCACCGTAACAACCGTACTCAGTCGGAGTCCACCGCAGGATCGCCGCGATTCCGGTATGCGGTACCAACTCTCATCTAGCCCGGTTCTGAGCACGAATTGGGCCTTCTCGTTCCCCTGTACCCTCTAACTTCGCGCGACGCTTCTAGCTGGGAGAGTTCGACGGCGCCGACGGACGCATTCCCGGCTACGTCCCGGCCGAGAGTCGTCCCGCACTCCCCGCAGTAGCCCTGGATTGGTGACGAGCGCTCGACGACTTGATGGCAACGACGGCACTCCAGCAGTGCCGCCTTCAGCCATTCGCGGGAGCGGCCGGGGTGGGGGAGCGAGATCTCGTCTGGCTTCCCCCTCGCGAACGCAGTAAGCGGTCGGCTCCAGCCCGCCCGAGCAATGTAGAGGCCGTGTGGCCGCCTTCAGAGCCATGCCTTGGCCGTGAGCAGCTTGGCAGGCACCCGTTAGCATGGAAGCGCCATGACCAAGGGCCGGTACGTCCGCTCGTTCTCCGATCCCGACGAGAGGGTCGAGTTGGGCCCAGTCAGCTCCTCGATCATCAACTTCGGCGGCTTGACGATCGCCTACGACGTCCACCAGTCGGGCTGGCGGTGGTCGACGCACATGAAGCCGGCGGTCAAGACCGATAGCTGCCAGGTGCGTCATATCGGCATGGTGTTGAGGGGCCGGCTGCACATCGTGCTTGACGATGGCACCGAGTTTGACGCCGGTCCGCTCGAGCTTATCGACATCCCGGCTGGCCATGACGCCTGGGTCCTCGGCGACGAGCCGTTTGAGACGATCGGCTGGGGCGGCGGTAGGACCTGGATGGCGCCGGTGATGACGTTGGGCGAGCGCGTGCTCGCGACGTTGCTGTTGGCGGACATCGTCGAGTCGACCGCTACCGCCGAAAGGATGGGTGCGACCGCCTGGGGCGAGCTGCTGGCGGACTTCCAGTTCCGGACGCGACAGATCATCGAGCAGTATCGCGGCCGAGTCGTCGACTTCGCGGGTGACGGTGTGCTGGCAACCTTCGACGGTGCCGCGCGGGCGGTGCGCTGCGCAGCGGCATTGGGAAAAATGGCGGCCGACTTGGGCCTGGCGGTACGCGCAGCTGTGCATGCGGGGGAGGTCGAGGTGGTCGAGGACACGATCCGCGGCGTGGCGATTCACGAGGCGTCCCGCATGCTCAGCCTGGCGCAGCCCGGCGAGACCCTCGTCTCCGAGACGATCACCGTTCTGTTGCGTGATGCCGGCGTGGCCTTCGAGGACCGAGGGACGCACGAACTGAGGGGGCTTCAGGGCGCTCGGCACCTGTTCGCAGCACGTGCCTGAAAGGGCGCCTTAGGTGAAGCCAAGGCACGCAGCTGGTAACGGCCGACGTCGGCCTCCGCCAGGCACTCGGCGGGCTTGGCTGGATCGTCGCTCCCGAGGTCCTTGCTGCGGTGACCAGCGCTGGCGCGAGCTCGATGCTGAGAGCGGGTCCGACTTTCTCTGTAGCCGGAGCCTACCGTAACATCCGTACTCAGTCGGACTCCGCCGGAGGCTCGCCGCGATTCCGGTATGCGGTACCAGTCTCACCCTTCGGCCCGATCCACGCTCGGATCGGGCTTGTTCATGTCCCGAATGCGGGCCGAGGAACCATAGGGGAACCCCTATCGGCGTGCGGCCGAGGCGCTGCGGGGTGGGCCGCAGTGCGGCCCGCAGGGCGTCCGACATGCCTCGACAATTCCCGACCGCGCCTCTGGACCGGCGACGTTGTAGGAGGCATCGTCTAGGCTGAGGCTTCTTCCCCGCTGGCATCTCCGAGAGGAGGACGGTGTTCGCGCTCGTCGGGAGGGAGGCGGAGGTCACATCCATCCGCGCCTTCATCGAAGAAGATCGGCCGCGGCCGGCCGCACTTGTGCTCGTCGGCGAGGCCGGCATCGGCAAGTCCAGCCTCTGGCAGGCGGGCCTCGAGCACGCGCGTGCACAGGGATTGCAGGTTCTGTCATCGCGACCCGCGGAAGCTGAGCGCGGCCTCGCGCACGTGGGGCTGGGGGATCTGTTGGAAAACATCCTCGACGACATTCTGCCCGCGCTTTCCCCAGCGAGGCGCGGCGCGCTCCTCGCAGCGCTAATGCTGGAGGAGGCTTCAGACGGGCGTGTGGACGCACGCGCGCTTGCCGTGGCGGTGCGCGACGCGCTGCAGTTTCTGAGCGAACGAAGGCCACTCTTGATTGCCGTTGACGATGTCCAGTGGCTGGATCCATCCTCGTCGAGCGCGCTTGTGTTCGCGCTGCGAAGGCTGGGTGGGAACAGCATCCTCGTGCTTCTCGCACAGCGCGTTGCGGATAGTGCGCGGCCGTCGTCACTTGAGCAGGCACTGGCCGGCGAACGCATCCAACGCGTCCCGGTCGGATCGCTGAGCGTGGGGGCGCTCCATCGACTGCTGCAGGACCGCCTCGGCAGGGCCTTCTCGCGCCAGACATTGCTCCGTCTCCACGACGCGTCCGGCGGAAACCCGTTCTTTGGCCTCGAGCTGGCCCGGGCTCTCGATGCGGACATCGACCCACTTCAGCCGCTCCCGGTCCCGAACACGCTCGACGACCTCGTGCGGGCCAGGCTCGCCGGGCTGCCGACGTCGACGCGCGAGGCGCTCGCGCTCGCCTCTGTATTGGGCACGGCGTCAGATGCTCTCCTGGAGCGAGCAGGCGTTGCGGCGGGCGCCCTTGAGCCGGCGGCCATCGCGCATGTCATCGAGCACGAGAATGGGATTGTTCGCTTCACACACCCGCTGCTGGCGTCGGTCCTGTACGAGGATCTCGGCGGCGAGCGGCGGACCGTGCACGGGCGGATTGCGGCGCTCGTCGACGACCCGCTGCTCCGAGCGCGTCACCTTGCGCTGTCGAGGGAATCACCAGACGCCGAGGTCGCGCGCGTGCTCGCCGACGCGGCGAGGCTTGCGGCCGATCGCGGCACCTCGGCGGTCGCGGCGCAGCTTGCCGAGCAGGCGCTTCGGCTGACGCCGCCGGATGCGCGCGGCGATCGCCATCGTCGAGCGCTGGCCGCAGCTCGCGCGCAGCACGCGGCCGGTGAATGGACGCGCGCCCGAGCGATCGCGGCCGATCTGCTCGCGCAGACCGACAACGGCTTGTTGCGCGCGGAAGTTCTCGTTTTCCTGGCCGAGCTCGAGAGCGTCGATCGTGCCGCGGCGCTGCTCAAGGCGGCCTTGAACGAAGCGATCTCTCGACCAGCGCTCCAATCGCTCATCCACTGCCGTCTGGCCTGGGCGACGCGCTTCCGGAATGGGTATGTGCAGGCGCTCGAGCACGCCCGCGCGGCGCTCCACCTCGCCGACGACCTCGATGACGCCGTGCTTCGAGATCGTGCCCAACTGGTGGGGGCGATCATCGGCTGGTTCGTGGCCGACCCAGAGGCGCCGCCAATCCCAGCGCGACCGGGTGACCTGGCCGCTGCGCTCGGAAGCGAGCGCCTGGTACAGGAGGCGATGCAGGCTGTCGTCCATACGCTCGCCCCGTCAGCCCAGCGGGACCGAGCCCGCTTCATGCTCGAGCAGGAGCACCGCGAGTGGATGGACCGTGACGAGCCGCGCGCCGCCCGCGCTCTCTGGGGCTTGGCGTGGGTGGAGTTCTGGGCAGGACGATGGGATCTCGCGGCCGAGTACGCCGATCGCGCACAGGAGGTCGCGACACAATACGGACTCGAGGTGCCGCAGGACCACCTTCCGATTGCGCTCGTGGCCGTGCACCGCGGCGAGTTCGAGGTGGCCCGCGATCATTCGGAACGAGCCCTCGACCTGGCCGAAGAGCAATTCGGGCTTCATCCGCCGCAGCACATGGCCATCCTGGGGCTCGTGGCGCGTGGCAGCGGAGATGCGTCCGCTGCCGTGGAGTGGCTCGAAAGGGCCGAGCGGCAGGCAGAGGCGCTCGGATGGGGCGAGCCGAGCATCCGCTGGTGGAGCGACGAATACACCGAGCTCCTGCTCGAGCTTGGCCGAATCAACGACGCGGAGCGAGTTCTCGACCGCTGGGAATCGGATGCGCGGCGCGTCAGGCGCGAGTGGGTGTTCCCTAGCGTCACGCGCTGCCGGGGTCTGGTCGCGGCCGCCCGAGGCGACGTCGAGCGGGCCGAGGAACTGCTCACTCGTGCGATCGCGGAGCACGAGGCGATCGGCGATTCATTCGGCCGCGCGCGGGCACTGCTCGCCCTTGGGGCCGTCAGGCGCCGACGCCGTCAGAAGCGCCTGTCCCGCCAAGCCATCGAGGCCGCTATGGACGGCTTCCTAACGATCGGCGCCTCCGGCTGGGCCGCCAAGGCGCGTGACGAGCTGGGCCACCTCGGCGGGCGCGTGCGGCAGGAAGGACTGACGGCGGCCGAGCGGCGCGTCGGCGCCCTGGTGGCCGAGGGTCGAACCAACCGAGAGGTTGCGGACGCGCTGTTTCTGGGCGAGCGGACCGTCGCGAGCCACCTGACTCGTATCTACGCCAAGCTCGGTGTGCGCTCACGAACGGAGCTCGCTAGGCGGTTGCACGCAGACCGTGAGCAGCCGTCGCAGGGCAATATTCAGACGTTCTGACGTTTCCAACACAGCGCCGGCGCCTTAGCGTCGGGCGCATGCCGAGCTACCTCGTCGAAACGTTCCTCGCGCGCGGCGCCGCCGGCGAACGCGTGGCGCGCGAGCGGCGGGCGAGATCGGCCGCCGAGGCGATGATGCGTGCGGGAACGCGCATCCGCTTCGACGGATCCATCCACGTTCCCGAGGACGAGATCTGCTTCTTCACCTTCGAGGCTCCGTCCAGCCGCGAGGTGGCCCTGGTGGCCCAGCGGGCGGGCCTCGAGCCCTTGCGTGTGGTCGAGGCGATCCCCTCACGAAAGGCAGGGATATGAACATGCCGAGCTTTGCGATCGGCTGCGGGCACCGTCCTGAGCGTATCGACGCCGTGGCGGCCCCGCGCGCGACGCTGGTGGCGTATCTCCTGGTCGCGCTCGTTGCCGGTGGATGCGTATCAGCAGGCACGGGTGGATCGTCGGCACCAGCCGGATCGCACACGTTCGTCTCGGAGCGATACGCCTTCACCATCCAGGTTCCGCCGGGCGCATCACCTCGAGGATCGACCGTCGACTGGGACGCGACCTGCCTGTGTGGCTTGGCGAACCCGGCCTGGGACGCGGCGAAGGTGGACGGCCGGACCTTCGCCATCGGCGCGGTGGAGGTTGATGCGACGATGGACCTCGCGCAGTGGCAGGCGATGATGGTCGAGCTCGCGCCAGCGATCTGCACGGACTCCGCCCCTGCCGCCGAGGCGACGCTCGACGGCGAGGAGGCGCTCACGTGGACCGCCTCGTGCTCCGACGGCAACGCGATCAAGCTCGCCGTACTCCACGGCGGCCGCGGCTACATGGTGCTGTTCGACTCGCCGACCAGCGAGGATTGGGACGACCGTTGGCGCGCATTCGACACCCTGATCGGATCGTTCCGATTCGAGTCGTAGCCGCTGTACGGACCTTAAGCCCGCAGCGCCATGCCCAGCGCGGGTCCGAACTTCCGTTGACCGCTCCGGCGTGATTGGAGCCCTCATTGGAGCCCCTATCAATCCTGTTTCATGCGTCTCATGCGTCTCTTTTGGTACTCGCTGAACGCCAGTGAGACGCATGAGACGTTTCGCTGGGAATCCGGTATGCGGTACCAAGTCTCATCTAGGCCCGACCGCCTCAGGTCGGGCCGCTTCGTTTGCTCGGTTTCGCGGCCGAGAAATCGGTATGCGAACCCGTACTCCGGCCCCTGATGGTCAAGGCCGAGGCGTGGCGGCGCCGGCATGCTGTTCGGCGCCGGCATCCCGTGACTCAGGAATCGGCCTCTTCCACACGGATTACAGCGTTGATCGTCTCGTTCGCGCGAGTTGCTTCGGGGGAGGCGGCACGCTCCTCGTCGATCCACAGGTTCGTGTCCGGCGCCTCGCTGCCTACGTCCGGCGCGTCGAGCAGCGAGCGGCCGAGCATCGCGTCGAGCCGGCCCATGGCCCT
>DASVEQ010000084.1:0-7680 GCA_036380455.1 Candidatus Limnocylindria bacterium
CGGCTCACCGCGCTCGATATCGACGATCTCAATCGCCTCTACCAGCTCGGCTTCCGCGCCGGCTTCCCGCCGTCGGTCGTCGAGGATGGCGTGTACTACGGGGTCCGGGTCCGCGGGCGGCTGGTGAGCGCCGCCGGCACCCACGCCATCAACGCCCGCGAGGAGGTCGCGGTGGTCGGCAACGTGATGACCCACACGGACTTCCGCGGGCACGACTTCGCCAAGATGGTGACGAGCGCGGTGACGGCGGACCTTCTCGGTCGCGTCGCCGACGTCGCGCTCAACGTCCACGCCGACAACGACCCCGCCGTCGCGGCCTATACCCGCCTCGGCTACCGTACGCACTGCCAGCTCATCGAGCGCCTCGCACGACGGCGCCACGGCGGCTGGGGACTGATGAGACCGATACGAGAGGCGATGCGAATCCCGTGGCAACGCGAACCGAAATGAGGGCGGCCGACGTGGCCGACCTGGCCCTGGCCGACGCCGGCAGGCTGAAGATCGAGTGGGCGGATCGGCAGATGCCGGTGCTGGCCGGGATCCGGGAGCGGTTCGCCGCCGAACGGCCGCTGGAGGGCTGGAAGATCAGCGCCTGCCTCCACGTCACCGCCGAGACGGCGAACCTGATGCGAACCCTGGCCGATGGTGGCGCCGACGCGGTCCTGTGCTCGTCGAACCCACTCTCGACACAGGATGACGTGGCGGCCTCGCTCGTCACGCACTACGGCATCCCCACCTACGCCATCAAGGGTGAGGACCGCGATTCCTATTACCGCCACATCGGCGCGGCGCTCGACCATCGGCCGCAGATCACGATGGACGACGGTGCCGATCTCGTGAACGAGCTGCACACGAAGCGCACCGAGCTGCTGGGCGGGGTCATTGGTGGCACGGAGGAGACGACGACCGGCGTGATCCGTCTCCGCGCGATGGCGAAGGACGGCAAGCTCCACTACCCGGTGGTCGCCGTCAACGAGGCGCTCACCAAGCACCTGTTCGACAACCGATACGGCACCGGCCAGAGCGCCATCGACGGCATCCTGCGCGCCACGAACATCCTGTTCGCCGGCAAGACCGTGGTGGTCGGCGGCTACGGCTGGGTCGGTCGGGGCATCGCGTCACGCGCCCACGGCTTCGGCGCCAACGTGGTGGTCTGCGAGGTCGACCCGATCCGCGCGCTGGAGGCGTCGATGGATGGCTACCGCGTGATGAACGCGGCCGATTCGGCCCGCGTCGGCGACGTGTTCATCAGCGGCACCGGCAACCTGAACGTCTGGGGTCGCGACCACTTCCCGCACATGCCGGACGGCGCCATCCTGGCCAACGCCGGCCACTTCAACGACGAGTTCGAGCTTCCCGCGCTCGAGCAGCAGTCGACCTCGTCGCGCGAGGTGCGGCCCTTCACGCGCGAATACCTCATGGGCGACGGACGCCGGATCTACGTCCTGGCCGACGGGCGGCTCGTGAACCTCGGCGCCGCGGAGGGTCATCCGGCCATGGTGATGGACATGAGCTTCGCGAACCAGGCGCTCGGCCTGGAGTGGCTGCGCGACCATGTCGAGCAGCTCGAGCCCGACGTGTACGGCATCCCCGAGGAGATCGACCGCGAGGTTGCGCGCCTGAAGCTCGAGAGCATGGGCATCCGGATCGACTCGATGACGGCGGAGCAGCAGGCGTACAGCGAGTCCTACGAATCCGGGACATGAGCGCCGAAATAAAGGTTCTCCAGATGTGGGGAGACGACCTTTAGCTGTACGGTACCGGTCATGGGGATGGCCCGGGGGGAACTGAGCGGTGACCGGGGCACCCATCGTGCCCGGGGGGAACCGGTCGCCGCGTTGGCCATCTCTGCGGCCTACGACGAGCACGGCGAGGCCCTTCGCCGCTATCTCGCTCGCTACACCTCCGAGCTGGCCGCCGCCGAGGACCTCGTCCAAGAGGCCTTCGTGCGCCTCCTCGCCGAGTCGGCCGCCGGCCGGCCGCCCGTCCACGTGCGGGCCTGGCTGTTCCGCGTGGCGGTCAACCTGGCGACCAGCCGAGCGCGCCGCCAGGGAGTTGCCTCGCGCCGGGCGCCCGAGCTCGCCCGACGCGAGGCCGCGCCCTCGGCCGAAGAGGAGTTGCTCGAGCGCGAGGTCAGGCTCGACCTGAACGGGCGCCTCGCGAACCTGTCCGTCGACGCACGGACGGCGCTCGTGCTGGCCGCGCACGGGTACTCGCGGGCCGAGATCGCTCGACGCATCGGTCGAAGCGAGCTGGCGACCCGGTCGATGCTCTGCCGCAGCCGGAGCCGCCTGCGCGCCGCGGCCGCGGCCTGACGCCCCCTCGATCCGCGCCGCCGCCATGGCTATGATCGCGTCCATGCCGCGCGTGAGCAGCCCTGTCTTCGTCGGCCGCGCCATGGAGCTCGACCGGCTGTCCCATGCCCTCCAGCAGGCGCGGGACGGGCGGCCGACCACGCACTTCATCGCCGGCGAGGCCGGAATCGGCAAGACCCGGCTGGTGGAGGAGTTCATCGGCCGCGCGCGCGCCGAGGGTGCGCTCGCGCTTGCCGGGAGCTGCCTCCAGCTCGGCGAGACCGGGCTGCCGTATGCGCCATTCGTCGCGGCGCTGCGGCCCCTCGTCCGCACGCTGCCGCCGGAGCGCCTCGACGCCGTGGTCGGGCCGGGACGGGCGGAACTCGCACACCTGCTGCCGGATCTCGGTCCGCCGGCTCGCGCGACTTCGCGCGCTGGCGCGGCGACCAGCGCCACCCTGGCCCAGGCCCGCCTGTTCGAGATCGTGTTCGGCGTGATTCGCCGGCTCTCGGAGGATCGGCCCGTGCTCCTCGTCCTCGAGGACGTTCACTGGGCCGATGCATCGACGCGCGACCTCTTCCGCTTCCTCGTCCGCAACGCGCGCGACGACCGGCTGCTGTTCGTCGCCACCTATCGATCGGACGAGATGCACCGTCGCCATCCGCTCCGCCCCCTGCTCGCCGAGCTCCAGCGCCTCGACGGCGTCGACGACATCGAGCTCGGTGCCTTCGGGTCGGAGGAGCTGGCGGTCCAGCTCGAGGCGATCATGGGATCCGAGCCCGCACCCCACCTCGTCGAGACCGTGCTCTCCAGGTCGGGCGGGAATCCGTTCTTCGCCGAGGAACTGCTGGCGGCCGGAGAGGCGGGCCTGGCGTTGCCCCGCAGCCTGCGGGATACGCTGGAGGATCGCGTGCGGGAGCTGGAGCCCGAGGCGCAGCAGGTGGTGCAGGTGGCATCCGTCGCCGGCGCGCGAGTCGATCATCGGCTGCTGGCGGAGGTGCTCGGGCTCGCCGAGGGCAAGCTGACCGAGGCCATTCGCCAGGTCGTGGAGCACCATCTGCTCGTTCCGACATCGCCCGACGAGGTCCCTGGGTACGCGTTCCGCCACGCGCTCGTGCAGGAGGTCGTGTACGAGGAGCTCTTGCCGAGCGAGCGGACGCAGCTGCACGCCGCCTTCGCGCAGACCATGGAGTCGCGGGGCGAGTGGGCACACGGCGACACGTCCGGGTTCACCGCCCAGATTGCGCACCACTGGCTTCGCGCACACGACCTGGAACGCGCGCTCCCGGCCGCGCTGGCGGCGGCGCGCGCCGCGACCGCCGGGTTCGCCTTCGCCGAGGCGCAGACGTTCCTGGAGCGGGCGCTCGAGCTGTGGCCGAAGGTCGAGGCCACTGCCCTTCCCGCCGGCGTGGATCGGGTCGCGATCCTCGAGGAGGCCGCCGAGGCGGCCGCCCAGGCCGGCGACGCGCGACGCGCCATCGACCTCGTTCGCTCCGCACTCGCCGAGCTGGAGCCGCGGTCCGACCCGATGCGCTCCGGCGTGCTCCACCACCGACTGACGTGGTACCTCAACGAGTCCGGGGACTGGCAGGCGGGTGTGGCCGCGCTCGAGCGAGCGGCCGAACTGATCCCGATCGACCCGCCGACGCCCGAGCGTGCCAGGGTGCTCGCCGACCTGGCCCACTCGCTCATGGTCCGCAGCCGGTTCGGTGACTCGCTCGCGCTCGGCGAAGCGGCCCTGGCGATCTCGCGGGCGGTCGGGGCGCGGGAGGCGGAGGCCCGGGCCCTCAACGTCATCGGGCTCGATCTCGCCTGCCGCTCAGACTTCGAGCGCGGCATTCCGATCCTGCGCGAAGGCCACGACCTCGCCCTGGAGCTGGGAGACCCGCTGGCCATCTTCCTCACCTCCGTCGGCCTCGGGTGGGCGTACGACGAGTCGGGGCGGCACGTCGAGTCGCTCGAACTGGCCCACGCGACGCTCGATCGGATCCGCGACCTCGGCGCCGACGCACGCTTCGGTGGACAGCTGGTGGCGAAGGCGTCCCGTGCCCTGGTCGACCTGGGGCGGTGGGACGAGGCGGCCGAGCTGATCGACCGGACGATCGAGGCGGGCACGAGCCGCTACGCGATGCGGTGGCTGCTCTCGAACCGCATCCGGATCTCGACCGCGCGCGGTGACTTCGCGGCGACGGAGGCGGACCTCGCGATGTACGAGGCGCTCGGCGAACGGGTGCTGGGGCCCGACCCGGATCTCATCAATGTCCGGCGCGCGGCCCTGGCCATCACTGCCGGAACGCCGATCGTGGCGCGCGGGCTGATCGCCGAGACGCTGGCCCGGATGGCGGAGCCGGAGCTCGACAGCGACGCGCGGATGCTCCTCGTCATCGGGATGCGCGCCGAAGCATCGGAGGCCGACGCGGCCCGAGCGGTGGGGGACGAGGCGCGCCTCGAGGCCGCGATCGCGACGGCCGAGCGCCTCTGCGAGCAGCTCACCACCCACGCGGCGCGCGTTGCGGAGATCGCGCCGCATCCGGCCGGCATCGTCGAGGCGGATCTCGCACTGTCGCGAGCGCTCCTGGCCAGGGCACGAGGCCGGCACGACGCGGATGCCTGGGAGGAGGCCGTCGCGCTGCGTCGTCGGCTGGGACGGCCGTACGAGCTGGCGGGGGCGCTCGCGGACGCGGCGGTCGCGGATCTCGGGCTCCGGCGCCGGGACGAGGGCGCCGCGCACCTGGCCGAGGCGCATGCCATCGCCGTCGACCTCGGCGCAACGCCGCTGCGCACGCGCATCGAGTCGCTGGCTCGCCGAGCCCGCATCGGCCTGGAGGGTGTCGACACGGCCGACGATGCCGCCGACCGCCTGGGGCTCACCCGTCGGGAGCGCGAGGTGCTGGCGCTCGTGGCCGACGGACGGAGCAACCGGCAGATCGGCGAGCAGCTCTACATGGCCGAGAGCACGGCCGGGGTGCACGTCTCGAACATCCTCGGCAAGCTCGGCGTCACCCGTCGCAGCGAGGCGGCGGCCGTCGCCCACCGGATGGGGCTGCTCGGCGTCAGCTGACCCGGTCGACGGCCGGAACGAGGCGGTCGAGGTGCTCGACGAGGAGCCGCAGCTCGTCCTCGGTCGTCGTAAAGGCCGGGGAGCAGCGAACGATGCCGGGACGGTAGTCGACGATGATGCCCTCGGCGGCGAGGCCGTCCACGATCGGCTTCGGATCGGCGGCCCGGATCGGAACGATCCCGCCCCGCTGGTCCGCATCGCGGACGGTGGCGACGGACAGCCCGCGGTCCCCGGCCATGCCGATGAGCAGGTCCCCGAGGTCGCGGGTCCGCTCGCCGAGGCGCTCCACGCCGATCTCGAGGACGAGCTCCATGCCGCCTCGTGCGATGGCCGCGCTCGGCACGGATGGCGTGCCCAGCTCGTATCGACGGCCGTCGGCCGCGAACTCCAGGTCGTCGATGGCGAAGTCGAACTGGTGCGCGCTGCTGAACCATCCGGTGGTGGTGGGCCGCAGCGCGTCGTGGAGGGCGGGACGGACCCAGGCGAACGCGGTGCCCGGCCCACCGAACAGCCACTTCAGCGTTCCCGATACGTAGACGTCCACGCCGGCGGCGACGACGTCGGTCGGCACGATCCCGGTGGCCTGGTAGGCGTCCACGAGGAGCAGGGCGCCGCGCTCGTGACACACCTCGGCAAGCCGCGCGATGTCGGCGCGCACGCCGGTGGTGAAGTACACGTGGCCGGTGGCGACCAGGGCGGTCCGATCGTCGATCGCCTCGGCGATGGCCTCCGGCGGCACGGTGAGGCCGTCGGACGACGGGATCACCACCAGCTCGACACCGAGCGGCGCCCGGGCGAGCCACTGGTGGCCGAGCGTCGGGAAGTCGAGGGCCGTCGTCACGACCTTCGTGCGTGCGCCGTCGCCGACGCGGATCCCCGCCTCCCGCAGCCGGCCAAGGACGTTCGTGTCGCCGCGGTGCACGGGGTCGAGCGCGGAGGCGACGACCGCCAGCGCCGTGCTCACGTTCGGCGCGAGGGAGATCTCGGAGCCCTGGACGCCGATGACGGCGGCGAAGTCCTCGCGCAGCGCAACCAGCTCGCCGAGCCAGCGGCGGTACCAGGCGCGCGCGCCGAGCTCGTCCCAATCGGTCAGGAAGGTCTCGAGGCGTCGCCGGGAGCGCTCACTCCGCGCCCCCAGCGAGCAGGTGTTCAGGTACACCGATGCCTCGAGCAGGGGAAACTCGCGGCGGTAGGTGAGGAGCTCGGCGTGGCGAGCGACGGGGGCCGGCATCGGCGGCCAAGGATAGTCGAGGCCGCTATCCTCGAGGTGCATGGACGAGACCCTCGGGCGCCGGGTGGCGGCCTCGCTGCCGGCGATCGGGATCGGCCTGGTGCTCCTCGCCGGCCTGTGGCTGCTGCCCGACCTCACTCCCGCCGACGCGATCCCGGTGGTCGGCCAGGAGTCGCTCCACGGGCGGATCGTCGAATCGCTCGGCGAGGACGCGGCCGGGTTGCCGCGCTTCGCGGTCCAGATCCTCGATGGTGACGAGGCGGGGACCCGGATCGACGCCGCCGTCCAGGACGCCAGCGGAGCGCTGCCGGGATCGAACCGGCGGGCGCCGTACGAGGTCGGCGACGAGGTCGTCGTCGCTCGCTTCACCGGTCCGGCCGGCGGTGCGGCATTCATCACCGAGCCGTGGCGGGTGCCGATGCTGGGCCTTGCGGCCGCCGCGTTCGGCGCGGCGGTGCTGGTCATCGGCGGCCTGCGTGGGATGCGCTCGCTCGTGGCCCTGGCCCTCACGCTCGCGGTGGTCATCAAGCTCGTCGTGCCACTCCTCCTCCGGGGCGTCGACCCGATCCTGCTCGCGGTCGGCGGCGGCGCGCTCGTGACCACCGCCACACTGCTCCTCACCGAGGGCTGGGGCCGCGTCACGGCGTCCGCGCTGCTCGGCACGCTCGGGGCGCTGGGGCTGACCGCTGGGCTGGCTGCCGGCTTCACGGCCCTGGCAGCGTTCACCGCTCTCCAGGGAAGCGAGGAGATCGCCTTCCTCATCCCGCTCGTCGGCGAGCGGATCGACCTGCAGGGCATCCTGCTGGCGGCGACCGTCTTCGGCGCCCTGGGCGTCCTCGACGACGTCACCGTCACCCAGGCGGCGGCGGTCGAGCAGCTCCACCACGCGGACCCGGTCGCGCCGCGCGGCAGCGTCATGGCGCGGGCGATGCGGGTGGGCCGCTCGCATATCGCGGCCACCGTGAACACGCTCATGCTGGCCTATCTCGGAGCCGGGCTCCCACTGTTGCTGCTGTTCGCCCTCGGTGCCCAGGACCCGATGGCCGTGCTCAACAGCGAGATCGTCGCCGTGGAGGTCATCCGGGCCCTGGTGG
>DASVEQ010000085.1:0-10782 GCA_036380455.1 Candidatus Limnocylindria bacterium
GCCAGCGGGCCGAGATAGTGGCCGTAGTCGGCGAACCGGGTGTGATGCGTGAAGACGAGCGGCGCGCGGGTTGCGCGCGCCAGGCGGCGCGCCATCAGGCCGGTGACGAACGGCGAGTGGGCATGGACGAGCTCCGGCGCGAACCGGGCGGCCTCCGCCATGGCATCGGACCAGGGCAACGGGATCGGCATCCGGTAGCCCGGCGGCGCCACCACCGGCAGCTGATAGGACGGCAGCCATGCGTAGCGAGGTGCTGGTCCCGGCGAGCCGACTGCTTCGGGGACCGCCCCATCCGCCGGGCGCGGAACGAGCACGAGCACGTCGTGGCCGCGGGCGCCGAGCGCCCTGGCCTGGGCATCGACCGACACGGTCACCCCCGACAGGTAAGGCAGCGACGACTCGCTGGTAAGCAGGACCCGCATCGATCAGGCCCGACGGCCTTCGTGGAGCGTCACCATCCCGAACGCCATGCCACGCCATTTAACGTCGATCAGCCCGACGTCGGCCATCAGGGCGGCGATCTCTTCCGGCCACGGGTAGCCCTCGACACTGCGGGGCAGGTACCGATACGCCCCGCCGCCGCCGGCCAGCCGGCCGAGCACCGGCACGACGCGCCGGAACCAGGTGCTCGCCACGGCGCGTCCGATCGCGCTGCGCGGCGTGGCGATCTCCAGCACGACCACCCGGCCGTCGGGCGCGACCGCACGGGTCATCTCGGCCAGCGCGCGCCGGTAGTCGCCGACGTTGCGGAGCCCGAAGGCGATCGTCGCGGCGTCGTGGCTGGCATCCTCCACGGGCAGGGCGAGCGCGTCCCCCTGCTGGTACGCCGGGTGCGCCGAGCCGGTCGGGACGGCGGACCGCCGGGCGCGCTCCAGCATGCCGTCCGAGAGGTCGACGCCCAGGACCGATCCGGTGGGGCCCACCGCCCGGGCGAGCTCCCGCGTGAGCGTCCCACTGCCACACGCGACGTCGAGCGCGCGCAGCCCGGGCCGGAGCCGCGTGGCGCGCATGGCGGCGCGACGCCAGCCGGCGTCGAGCCCGGCGGTCATCACCGTGTTCATCCGGTCGTAGATCGGCGCGATCCGGTCGAACATCGCCCGCACATCCTCGCCTGGCACCGGGTTGCCGGACGCGCGGCGCTCAGGCATCGGGAGCCGGGAGGAGGGAAATGGTGGGCGATACTGGATTCGAACCAGTGACCTCACGGATGTGAACCGTGCGCTCTAACCAGCTGAGCCAATCGCCCATCGGGGAGTGCGCAGTATAGCCGCCGCCCACGACGCCCATCAATCGGCGCCGAGCCCGGCGAGCCGGCGTGCGAGCTCCCCGTCGTCGATCCCGTCGAGGCGGACGCGCTTGCGGCGGGCGCGCTCACCCGCCACCAGCACCACCCGGCTCCGCGGCATGCCCAGCGCCCTCGCCACGAGCCGCAGGACCGCCCGGTTCGCCTCGCCGTCGGCGGGCGGTCGCGTCACGTGGACGTGGAGGATGCCGGATCGATAGGGGCCGACGCGGTCGGCGGCAGACCGGGGGGCGACCGCCAGCTCGAGGTGCGGCATCGGCGCGGTCGTCAGAGGCGAACGATGACGCGGACGATGACGCCGAGCAGCAGCATCGCGATCAGCGGCGACCAGTCGATCCCGGAACTCGCCGGCAGAAGCCGGCGGATCGGCGCCAGGATCGGCTCCGTCATCTGGTAGACGAAGGCGGTCAGTCCCCCGCCGCCCATCGGGTTCGTCCAGCTCAGGATCACGCGCGCGATGAGCATGAACCACAGGAAGAATGCCAGGAGCTGGATGAAGTTGACGAGGACGGCGGTCATGGCCGGAGGATACCAGCCGTCAGCCTCGCGGCCCGAAGAGGGCGGTGCCGATGCGGACGAGCGTCGCCCCCTCGGCGGCGGCCGCCTCCGCGTCCGCGCTCATTCCCATCGAGAGCTCCGGCAGCGCCATGCCGATGCGCTCTTGCAGCCGGTCTCGCAGCTCTCGCAGGCGCCGGAAGGTCGCGCGCGCTTCGTCGTCGGTGGCGCCCATCCGCGCGATCGTCATCAGGCCAACCAGCCGGGCCGTGCGCGGCGGGGTCACCGCGTCGAGCGCCTCCGGCAAGAGGCCCGCCTTCATCGTCTCCCCGCCCACGTTGACCTGCAGGAGCACGCGCGGGCCCATGCGCTCTTCGGCGGCCGTCGCGTCCAGGCGCTCGAGCACTGCCGGCGAGTCGGCCGCGTGGATGACCGCGAACGCCCGCACGGCGCGACGCACCTTGTTCGATTGGAGGCGCCCGATGAAGTGCCACTCGGCCTCGGGCACCGCCGCGATCTTCGGCTCCGCCTCCTGCACGCGGCTCTCGCCGAGCAGGGTGATGCCCGCCTCGAACGCGACGCGCGCCAACTCGGGCGGGCGGGTCTTCGTCACGCCGACGATCCGCAGCCTCTCCGGATCGTGGCCGTTGGCCGCGGCCACGTTCTGAAGCCGGACGAGGAGCAGCAGGTACCGATCCCGGATCAGCTGGATGGAGTCAGCGTCCATCGCATGCCCGTCGTTCCCGGCAGACCCTCACCATGAATGAGCGGATCGTTCACATGGGCCGTTGCTGACGAGCGGAACCGAGCATGCATCGGCGATTCGTTCACGCGAGACGGGCTCCGGGACCGCTCCGGTGAACCGTTCGTCCATCCATCGGCGCACGCGCACGCATCGCAGGCTTCCGGTGCAGAATCCGCCGATCCATCGGTCCACGGCAACGGGCGGCCGAAGCCGCCCGCATCGGTCAGTCGTTCTTGCGGCGCAGGAAGGACGGGATATCGAGGTCGGTGTCGCCGTACGAGGTCCGCTGCTCGAGGTTCGCCGGGCGGACCGGCACCGGCTGCCGCTCGGCAGGACGGATCTCGGTCGGCTCGCGCTCGGAGGGTCGGGCGAAGGGCGACTCCTCGCCCATCTGGTCCTCGAGGTTCGCGCGCTGCTCGCGATCCCGCTCGATCTCGGCCAGGATCTCCCGGCTTCGGTCGTCGAGTGACTGCTCCACGCCGCCGGCCGCATCGGCGGTGAAGCGGTTCGGCGCCTTCGACTTCTTCGCCGGGTCGAAGCCGGTGGCGATGACGGTGACCTTCACCTCGTCGCGCATGCGGTCGTCGATCACGGTGCCGAAGATGATGTTCGCCTCGGCATCGGCCGCTTCCTTGATCACCTCGGCCGCCTCGTTGACCTCGAAGAGGCCGAGGTCGCTGCCACCGGTGACGTTGAAGAGGATGCCGCGGGCGCCGGTGATGTTCACCTCGAGCAGCGGGCTCATGACCGCCGCCCGTGCGGCCTCCACCGCGCGGTTCTCGCCGGTGCCCATGCCAATGCCCATCATCGAGGAGCCCGCCTCGCGCATGATCGTCTTCACGTCGGCGAAGTCCAGGTTGATGAGGCCGGGGACGGTGATGAGGTCGGAGATGCCCTGGACGCCCTGGCGCAGGACGTCGTCCACCACGCGGAAGGCGTCGACGATCGAGGTCTTCTTGTCGACCACCTCGCGCAGCCGATCGTTCGGGATCGTGATGAGCGTGTCGACCTTCTCCTTGAGCAGCTCGGTGTACTGCTCCGCGACCAGCTTGCGTCGCATGCCCTCGAAGCTGAACGGCTTCGTCACGACACCCACGGTGAGCGCACCCAGGTCCTTCGCGATCTCCGCGATGACCGGGGCGGCGCCCGAGCCTGTTCCACCGCCCATGCCGGCGGTGATGAAGATCATGTCGGCGTCCTTGAGCGCCTCGTAGATCTTCTCCGAGTCCTCCTCGGCGGCGCGCTGGCCGACGTTCGGATCCGCGCCTGCCCCCAGGCCGCGCGTCATCTTGTCGCCGATACGGATCTTGTGCGGCGCGTCGCTCTGCAGGAGCGCCTGCGCATCGGTGTTCACGCTGATGAATTCGACGCCCATCATCTCGGCCCGGATCATCCGGTTGACGGCGTTCGACCCGCCGCCACCGACGCCGATGACCTTGATCAGCGCGAAGTTCTCGGAGTCAGATCGGAGCGGCATGTCGGGTGATCCTCTGCACGGCAGTGTGGCTGGAGATGGTCAACCCGAGGGCTTCGACGGGTTTGATCGATTCTAGCGATCCGCGTATGACACCGTCGGACGTTTTCCACAATTCCCGGTCCAGTTATCCACATCGGCGCAGACTGTCGTGGACGAGGTGCAAGGCTATCGACAGTGCGGTGTACGCTGCGAGTCCCGCACGGTGATGCTGAGCACGCTCCATGTCCGACGTTGCGACGAACGAGGAGTTCGCCAGGCGCTACATCGAGGCCGGCGCTCGGAATGAGCTCGACGCCCTCGAGCAGATGCGCACACCCGATTGGCAACTGCGTTGGCCGGCCACCGACGAGCTCGTGCCCTCGAGCGCGGCGTATCGGACCATCCACGAGAACTTCCCGGGCGGCTTTCCGCGTTTCGACGAGATCCGCGTGGCGGGGCCCGAGGATCGCTTCCTGTTGACGCCGGCGTACACGATCGTTCGCGTCGCCGGCACCGGGGACCTGTGGCTGGCCGAGGCGCGCGTGCGGTACGGGGACGGCAGCGAATGGTGCCTGGCCAAGGTGCTCGAGCTGCGGGACGGCAAAGTGCACCGCGAGACGGACTATTGGGCGCCCGTCGAGGAACCTCCCCTTTGGCGTGTCACCATGACGGATCGCCTGTCGCAGACGAAGGGCGCCCCGCCAGGCTAGCACCACCAGTGGATCCGACGAGCGCTCTCACTCGAAGCCGCTCAGTCGCCTCGCAACGCGACCCATACCCCATCGTCGACGATCGCCAGCGCCGACGGAACGCCGGGCACCGCGATATCAGCCACGAGCGACCCATCGGGGGCCATTCGACGCACGATGCCGTCGGCCCGGCAGGCGACCCATACGCCATCGCCCGACGCGACGACGGCGTCGGGCTCGTTGCACATGTCGATCGTGTCGGTCACCTGGCCGCGCTCCGGGTCAATGCGGATGAGCTTGTCCGCGTCCATGCTTGTGACCCATACGGCTCCTGCGCCGACGGCGAGGTCACGAGCCGGGAGGCCGAGAGCAATCGCGTGTCCGACCGTCGCCAGCGAAGCCTGGTCGATCTCGACGATCGCTCCGGAGCGCTCGGTCACCACCCACACTGATCGCTCGCCGATGGCGATCCCGCGCGGTCCGCTGGCAGCGTCGAGCGCCACGGCGCCGTCCTGTGTGCCGGTGACAGCGGAGAGCCGCAGCACCCGATCCCCGAGATCGTCCGTCACCCACGCCACCTCATCCCCCGCGGCGACGCGTCGACCATGGATCTCGAGCGTGTCGCGGAGCTCGACCGAGAGCGCGTCGATTCGCGCGACGCGTCCCTGGTAGCTCTGGATCACCCATACCGATCCATCCGCAACGGCCAGCGCGGTCGGAATCCCCACGCTGCCGACCACCTGCGTCGCGAAGTCGTCCAGGTCGAGGCGCGTGATGGTGCCCGCTTCGCTGGCTACCCACAGCCCGCGGTCCTCCGCAGCCAGCGCGACCGGGGCGCGAGCAACCGGCACGGCGGCCACCACCCGGTTGTCCAGATCGATGCGGACGACGGTGTTCGGCCCGGGCGTGACGCCGGGTTCCGCTCCCCCCAGACCGATGACCAACAGGACGCCGACCACCCCGGCCGCTCCGATCAGACCTCCGATGGCAAGGGTGCTCCGGCGCGCTGGTAGCCGCCGGTCAGCGGGCTCATCGGCCCCGAGCACATCGGACGACGGCTCAGGGCCCGTGACACGGAAGACGTGCCACGAGTCGGCGAATCCCTTGAAGGTGTGGGTGCCGGCATCCGTGAACGTCAGCTCGGAACCCGCGACGAGCTCCCGCACGGTTGACGTGACCAGGACCTCGTCCGGGCCAGCCGCGCCGAGCACCCGAGCCGCGAGGTGAACGGCCACGCCTCCCACCTTGGCTCCGATCGGCTCGACCTCGCCGGTGTGGACAGCGCTCCGCATCGCGAGCCCCAGCGAGCGGACCGCCGCCCGGATGGCCAGCGCACAACGGACCGCCTGTGCAGGCTGCGAGAACGTCGCAAAGAAGCCGTCGCCAGCCGAGTCGACCTCATGGCCGCCGAATCGGCGGAGCTCGGCCCGAACGGCCCGGTGATGGCGGCGCAGGAGCGTTCGCCACGCACGATCGCCCAGCTCGATGGCGCGTTCGGTCGAGCCGACCATGTCGGTGAAGAGGACGGTTGCCAGCCTGCGGCCGCCGGAACGCCCGCGGCGAATCATGGCAGGGTCTCGGTCCGCAACGTGATCCGCTCCAGGGCCGGATCAGCGGACGATCCCGCGATCTCGAACCGATCGATCCGATCCGAGACGAGCCAGGCACCCACCGAGGTGGCGATGGGCACCCACGGCACGACCTGCTCCATCAACAGCTGGTCGAGCTCGGCCCAGCAGGCGAAGGCCGCACTCCCGCCCCGGCTCTGGCACGACGCGATCTTGTCGTCCACGGAGGGCACATCGGCCTCATCGTATCCCCAGCTTGCGAGCTGATCGGAGGTCGCGCCGACCAGGGAGAGGTTCAACGCGTCCGGAGCGGGTTCGGTGAGCAGTCCGGCGAAGTCATTGGCGCTGGGGTAGTCGGCAGTCCACCCGAGGATGGCCATGAGGGCGACGTGCGCCGTCGGGTCCCACATGACCGGCTCGTCCACCCATGAGACCTCGATCCCGATCTCCGCCAGGTTGGCCGCGAGGATCTCGACGGCCGAGTCAGTGGTCGGGCCGTATCGATTGGCGACGATGGTGCAGGCGGAGCCATCGCACCGGCCGTCCCCGTCCGTGTCGTATCCGGAGCGCGTCATCTCCTCCCGTGCGCCCGCCACGTTGCTCCTGCCGTCCGTCGACGCAGCGGCCGGGACATAGTCCCGCAGCAGGCCTCCCACCGAGACCTCCGGGAAGAGGTGCGCCGCCGGAGCGAAGGCGGCTCCGCGTTGCGGATCGAACGTCCCGAGCAGGGACTGGCGATCGACCACGAGGTTGACGGCGCGGCGCACCGCCACGTCGTCGAACGGCGGCTGCGCCAGGTTGAGAGGAATGAAGAACAGATTCGCGAACGGGGCCTCGCGCAGGCGCGGCCGGAGCGTCGGGTCCGCGGCGACCTCGGCGTACTCGTCGGCAAAGAGCCCATCGAGGAAGAGGTCGATCTCGCCATCCTGGATTGCCCTCGAGGCCGAGCCGCGGTCGCGAATCGGGACGATCTCGATGCGATCGACGTAGGTGGGTCGCAGGGGATCCAGGTCGCGCGACCACGACGGGTTGCGCACCAGGGTGAGCTCCCCGAGTGGACGACCCTCCCATATCGGCCCGGCGTCGGGGTCCGAGAGCGCGATGGTGTCGGCGCCCTCGAGCATGTACGGGCCGGACGCGACGAGATGGCCCGCGTATTCCTCGTCGTGCTGCCGCAGGGCCTCCTCCGGAATCGGCGCGAGGTAGTGCATGGCCACGCGATTCGCGAAGTCGCCGATCGGCTCGTTGAGACGGAAGACGAGGGTCAGGTCGTCAGGTGCCTGGACGCCGGCGATCGTGTCGGCCTCCCCATCGCGGAAGGCCTGGACCCCGTCGATCACATCGTGATATGGCGATTCTCCGCGCCGAATCGCCCGCTCCAGGGCGGTGATGAAGTCACGGGCGAGGATTGCGCGCTCGGCGAGCGGCGGGGCGTAGGTGAGGCCGTCGCGCAGGCGGAACGTCCAGGTCAGTCCGTCGGCGCTCACCTGCGGCATCGCTTCGGCGAGGTCCGGCTGCAGCTGGGCGCCCCCCTCGAGGATGGAGACGCCCCGGTAGGACAGGAGCGTTCTCAGCAGGCAGCAGCGGAAGAGCGGATGCCACATGAAGGCCTGGGGATCGAGGAGTGCCATCTGCCACTGGTCATCGGCCTCCTCGGGCACCCAGATCCCGGCTCGGAGGACTCCGCCGGCCGCGCCATCGGCGTCCACCGAAGCGGACGGAGTGACCGCGGACGTGCAGGCCGCAGCGAGGAGGACGACCAAGAGCACGGGCCGGGGCACGTGTGCATTCCCCGCACAGTTCGACCGCCGCAGTATGGGGGTGCCCGACGTCGAAGGGAAGATGCGCGGGCGTCAACCCGGGAAGAGGTTCCGGATCCACTCCCCGACGCGTGACAGCGGGTTCACGCCGTTCGCCGCCCCGTAGCCGATCGGCTCCTCGCCGAGATGGTGCGCGCCCCACAGCAGCAGGCCGATCGAGGTCGAGAACGCCGGGTTGCCGATCTGGTCCATGAGCCCGCCGACACCCTGGGGTGAGCCAACACGGACCGGCATCTCGAGCGTCTCGCGGGCGAGGACCTCGGCGCCGCCGAGCCGCGCCCCGCCGCCGGTGAGCACCGCGCCGGCGGGGAGCATCCCCGCGTGCCCGGAGCGCTTCACCTCCTCGCGGATCAGGCTGTAGATCTCGCCCATCCGGGCCTCGATGATCTCGCTCAACTTTCGGCGCTGGATCGTCTGCCCGCCGGACTCGCCGAGGACGGCGACGTTCAGCAGCTCCTCCGGCTCCACCTCCGCCATGTTCGCGGTGCCGTGCTTGATCTTGATCTCCTCGGCGAGGTTCAGGCTCGTCCGGAGGCCGATGGCGACGTCGTTCGTGACGTTGATGCCGCCCACCGGCAGTACGGCGGTGTGGTACACCGCTCCGTCCACGAAGATCGCGATGTCGGTCGTGCCGCCACCGATGTCGGCGACCAGCACGCCGAGCTCCTTCTCGGTATCGGTCAGGGTCGCCTCGCCGGCCGCCAGCGAGCTGATCACCATCTCGTCGATCTGGACGCCCGAGGTCGTGATGCACTTGCTCAGGTTCTGCACCGAGGTCGCGGCGCCGGCCACGATGTGCGTCTCGACCTCGAGGCGCACGGCGCTCATCCCGAGCGGGTCCTTGATCCCTTCCTGGCCATCGACGATGTAGCCGCGCGGCACGACGTGGAGGATCTCTCGGTTCGAGGGCACCTGGACGGCCTTCGCGGCCTCGGTGGCCCGGCCGACGTCCTCGCGGCTCACCTCGCGCTTGTGCCCCGACACGGCCACCACGCCGCGGGAGTTCTGCGACGAGATGTGGGACCCACCGACCGACACGAATGCCGAGCTGATCTTGTAGCCGGACAGGCGCTCGGCCTTCTCGACGCTCGACGCGATCGAGTTCACGGTCTGGTCGATGTTGGCGACCATCCCCTTCTTCATGCCGACCGACGGCGCAATACCGTAGCCGATGACGTTCACGTCACCGGAGCGCCCGACCTCGCCGATGAGCGTCGTGACCTTGGTCGTTCCCGCGTCGATGGCGACGAGGACCGCTTCGCGTTCCAAGCTACCTCCTGTGTCCGGCGCGCGGGAGCGCGCCATCGGTGCCGATCGAGCCTACAGGAAGTGACGCCGGATGAGGGCCACGTTCTGGAAGATGCGGAGGCCGAAGGCGAAGAGGGCGACCAGGTACAGGTCGATGCCCAGGCGATCGCCGACGAACGTCAGCGCCACCGCCACCAGGGTATTCGTGATGAAGCCGGAGATGAAGATCCGGTTGTCGTAGTGCGCGTCGAGCTCCGCGCGGATCGCGCCGAGGACGGAGTCCAGGCCCGCCAGGATCGCCACGGCCGAGTAGCGCGCCAGGTCCGGGCTCACTTCGACGTTGAGCACCAGCCCGAGCGCGATTCCGAGCGCAAGGCCGACGAGCGGAAGCCACATGGGGGAACGTCCAGCAGGCGGAGGGTTCGCGTAGGGGGCGCCGCACCGGGGCGTCCGCGTCACCCCTTGGCACGGAAATATACCTTCCCGGGGTTCCGGACATCCACCCATCCGATCGCGGCCTCCGGCCGGGAGGCGAACAGGGTGCGGACGGCGGTGACCTGCGACTCGAGTCGCGCGGCCGCCTGCGCCGAGGTCTCGCGCGGATCCGTGCCGTACACGCCGAGCGCCACCTCCCACCCGGCCTCCGCGGAGACGAGCCGGAACCCGAATTCGTCGTCGAGGCGTACCGCCAGCCCGGAGGCGGTCGAGCCGAGCGCCGCGGGATCGATCGCCACCACCCGAAGCGTCGTCTCCAGCACGCTCGCCGGGATCTCATCGCCGATGTGCAGGCGTCTGCCCACGGAGCGCTCGTCGACCACACCCGGCACGGTCGCCGCCGACGCCGGCAGCTCCGCGTCAGGCGGGAGCACGGCGAAGATCGTGCCATCCGCCGCGGCCAGGAAGCGCCCGCGCGACGTCTCCCAGACGAGCGCCACGCGGGGCTCGACGAGCGTGGCCCTGACCTCACCGGTGAGGCTGGCGGCCACGATGGCATCGGCGACCGAGGGCAGCTCTTCGAGGCGGGCCGCCACCGCCCGGGTGTCCACTGCCAGCACACTGCGCCCGCGGGTGTCGGCGAGCACCGCATCGACGTCGGCGGCCAGCGTGTACGTGCCGCCCTCCCATGCGACCGTGCGAACCTGCAGCCACGGGCCGTTGACCAGCGCGACGAGACCGGCCGCCGCCGCCGCCGCGGCCACCGCGGCGAGCAACCGACCGATGGACGGCAGGCGCCCGAAGAGCCGCTGCCGCATGGGGAGCCCGGGACGGCGCGCCTGCCGGCCCCGCGGCCTCGGGCCGACGCGCCTCGCACCGCGTCGCACGCTGCGAGGCGAGCGCCGTGGAGCGCGTGGCTGCGGCTTCAGCTTCATCGGTCGCGCTCCCGCGCGAGCTCGATGAGCCGGCCGATGAGCTCGGTGAAGGAGATCCCGGCCAGCTCAGCCTGCTTCGGGTACATGC
>DASVEQ010000086.1:0-7074 GCA_036380455.1 Candidatus Limnocylindria bacterium
CAGATCGCGTCGACCGCGCCGACCGCGTCGCCCGGCGCGCGAATCACGAGCGGCAGGTAGACGCGCCGCTCATCGTCGGCCAGCCGATCCACCAGCGTGCGGCCGCCGCTGCTGCGGCTGTGCTCCCGCGCGGCGATCCACGCACGCAGCCCGAGCCGATGGGCGTAGTCGACGAGCGTCGCGATCGTGCGGGCGTGCTCCTCCGTGCGCGTCGCCAGCTCGTCGGCCGTGGCCAGCGCACCCCGCTCACCGGGCGCCGCGTATGACGCGAGACAGGCACGCACCAGCTCCTCGTCGGGCGCCTGGAGCCCCGGGAAGAGCCGGTAGATGCGATCGAAGAAGCCAGCCTCGTCGATGCGTCCCGCGGTCGAGAGGATCGACCAGGTGGACCACTCCACCCGGTCCGCAAGGGGTCGTTCGGCGAGCTCCGGGTCCCGCAGCCACCACGACGGCCGACCCTCGTCACCGAGCCTGACCAGGGTCGGGTGATCGTCGCGCCACAGCTCCTCGTGAATGAGGGTCCCGAGCAGCTGCGGGCCACCACCGTCGATCCGGTCGCCGCCATCGGGGTCCTCGTCCGCGCCGCGAGCCATGGCCAGCCGCCGCAGAAGACCCGCGTGGCCGAGCTCGGCCACGATGGCGGCCACGACGCGCGTGAGGCCGGCGGGCTCGCCACGGTCGCGGAGGAGGGCGACGACCGCGCGGTCGATCGCGCCAGCCAGCTCCGGGTACGTGAGGTGCCCGGCATCGGCACCGAGCCGGAGAGGGCTCGGAGCCACCGCCTGGCGGAGGCGATCCTCGGCTGACGGCTTCCGCAGATGGAGAACGAGCCCGTCTCCGGAACGCGTCGATTCGCGGTGGAGGACGTCGACGAGCTCGAGGCCGGCGGCCGCACCGGCTGTGGCAGCCCCGAGCAGCCGCTCCGGGCTGCCGTCGTCGAGCAGCAGGTTGCACCAGCCGCCGGGTTTCAGCGCGCCGGCGGCGGATGCCAGCCCGTGACGGAGCACGGTCGCCTCGGCGCCGCCGGGATGGCCGCCCGTCCCGAAGATCGGCTCGAGACGCAGCGTCTCGGCCGCCTCGCGCCCGAGCACCCATGCCGTCGCCAGGTACTCGAACGACAGCTCGTCGATCGAGGCGGCGGCGGGAGGTGCACCGAGGACGAGATCCACGCCCTCGGCCGGCAGGTACTGCCCGACCAGGGCCGGACGCGTGCGCAGCCAGAGAACGTTCGCGGCACCCATCCCGCCGAGCTCGCCGTACTCCGTCGCGAACGTGGCTGGATGCCGCTCGTCGGCGACCGCGGCGACCGCCGTCCGGACGTCGCGGTAGGCCTGCTCGAAGGCACGCCACACGTTCACTTCTCGCTGGTGCCGGCTGGCCGGTTGCCGGACGTGGCCGCCGGAGATCCGAAGCGAGGCCACGCGTCCGGGGTAGCCGTTCAGCCGGCTCGACGGCAGCAGGCAGGAGGCCAGCGCCAGCCGCATGACCGCGACCGTCCCCGTGTCACGCAGCTCCGACTCGATCTTTGCTCCGATGGCGTGGAGGGCGTACAAGTTGCGCGGCGTGAAGAGGTCGAGCAGCTCCTCGACGAGGTCGTCGCGTCCATCCAGGACCGGAAACCTGGCGCGGAGCTCGAGGTACTGGGTCGACGCTCGCAGTCCCTCGGCCGCGGCGACCGGCACGGGATCCGGACGCACCGTGGACGCGAAGCGCGGCCGCTCGGCACCGGGCACCGGTGGGTCGACCGCCAGCGGCGGCGGCGCCGGCGGCTCTCCGCCCTCCCCGAGAGCGTCCGCTTCGTCGAATGGATCGTCTGGCAGTCCGGTGAGTCCGGTCGGCGCCGGCGGAAGGTCGTCGGGTGGCGCCTCGCCGATCGGCTCCGGCGGCGCGTCGTGCGGCTCGAGGCCCAGCTTCGCGAGGTCGACCTCGTCGACGGGCGCGACCCGCTCCTCGGGGCCGCCGAGGGCAGCCTCGCAGGCGGCGCATCGGTAGATCTTGCGCCCGGGCGCCTCCGCGTCTCGAGGCCAGATGAACTGGTCCACCACCACCGGTCGCCGGCACGCCGCGCAGCGCGACGCGTACAGCTCTTCGAGGTGCTGGCGGAGCGGCACGTCGACGCGCTTCGAGGCTGCCAGCTGCGCGAATGCCGCATCGAGCACGGCCGGATCGGGCCCGCTCAGGAAGCCGATCCCGGCCATCTGGGCGAACGGGCTCGGATCGGCCGCCACCGCCCGCATCCCGTGCGCAACGGCGCGACGCGCCGTCCAGCCGGTTCCGGCCCATGGATCGAGGACGGTGTCGCCGGGGGCGGCGAACGCGGAAAGCTCCGCGTCGAGGAGGTTGTCCGGCGGTGACGGAAGGATTCGCTCCAGAAGGGCGAGGCCGGGGCGGCGTCGGGGGAGGACGACGTGATCGAGTCCCGTCCGCTCCGCCTCGCTCATCGCATCCTAGGGCTCTTCGACCAGCTCCTCTTCGTCCTCGGGCTCGGCCGAGTACTCGGGAAGCGTCGTGTCGAGCTCCTCGACCTCCTCCGAGTCCTCATCGACCTCCTCCGCCTCGTCCTCGTCATCGTACCGAAGTGCGCTGCCCTTCATGTACGGTCTGACGCCAGTGCCACCGGCCGACGTCATCGGGAACGAGACCTTGCCGAAGTTCGCGGGGTGGGTGAAGACCTCGCGGATGATGATCACCAGGTCGGACCCGGCCTCGTGGATCGTGGTGATGGCCGCCTCGTAGCGGTTGCCGGCGGCGATGAGCTTCTTCAGCCGAGCTGCGATGCGCGGCTCGACGCTGCCGACCGTGGCGTTTCCCACCCGCGCCACGAGCTCCTCGCCCTCCACCACCAGCACGACGGCATCTCCCGGCGACAGCGGAGCCAGGACGCGGGGGCCGCCGAGGTTGATGAGGCGAGCGCGGCCGGTCTTGCCCATCTCCTCGATGAAGACCGTGGCGGGCGCCTTGTCGGGCCGCTTCTTCCCGTTCGTGGCCGGCTTCTCGGCGGCGCTCAGCAGCCGGAGCCGCTCCACGTTGCGTTGCGCGATGCGATTCGTGGCATCGCGCTCGAGCGCATGTTCGTAGGCCTCCAGGGCCTCCGCGTGACGACCGAGCTCGGCGAGCGCCTTGCCGAGCCGGTTGTAGGCATCGATGTCCGGGCCGAGCTCGAGGAGCTGGCGGTTCGCGTCGACCGCCCCCTCCCACTCGCCGCGCGTGGCGTGAGCGATCGCGGCCTCGCCGAGCTGGCGGCGCTGGCGGGTCGTGGTATCAGCTTCTCCAACAGCCATGAGCGTTGTGAGCGTCTCCGTAGCGGGTGGTTGCTCGGCCGACACCGGCCGAAAGCGACCCCTTGTACCACCGGCCATGGGGGGTGTCAACGCGGGGGGCCGGAGGCGGCGTCAGGGCCGGTACAGCAGGAGTCCGACGAACAGCCCGAGCAGCACGAGCGCGCCGAATTCGACCGCCACCGATCGGCCCGAAGCGCCGTTTCGCAGCGCCTCGACTGCGCCGCTCCACGTGTAGAACGCGAGCGCCATGAGCGCGGCGCTGACGAGAATCGAGACGTTGAGGAGGACGGCGCCGACGCCCACCTGGACCACGGCGAGCACCTGCAGCAATCCCTGGCCGAAACCCTCGGCGCCCATGGTGCCTCGCGCCTCCGCGGCTCGGAAGCCCGGCGGCAGGGCGAGCAGACCGGCAAGGATGATCGGCGTCGGCCAGGTCAGCGCCCCGAAGTGATGGAGGATGCCCGCCGAGCCGGTGAACACGATCGCCGTCAGGCCGAGGTCTCCGAGGGTTCGACCGCCGGTCCCCCGCTCGGCGCGCAGCTCGAGATAGGTCACCGACCAGAGGACGACCGCCACGATCGGGACGAGTAGCAGGCTCAGCCCGCCGGGGATGAGACGGCCGAACATCGTGGCCGCGATGCCGGCGGTCGCCGGGATCGCGTAGCGGGCCAGCCCGAGGTCGCCGCGCGCCGGACCGATGACACGCACGGCGCCGATGCCGCCGAGCGCCAGCTGGGCCGCGATGGCGACCGCCAGCCATACGGGCTCGGCGAACCAGCCGGCCGCGGCCACCAGCGCCTGGAGGATGGCAAGGATCGCCGCCGCCGGCCGATCGATGCGTCGCAGAACGGCGAGACGGCGCCGATCGCCGAAGATGCGGGTGATCACGCCAGGCTCGCTAGCAGCTCGTCCGCCGACCGGGTGGCGAGCAGCTGCTCCGATCGGAGCCACGCTCGTCGTGCCAGGTCGACGGCGTACGCCTGCTGGGCCAGCTCCTCGGTGCGGTGCGCGTCGGAGGCCAGCGTCAGTCGGGCGCCGGCCCGGCCGGCGGCCCGCGCGAGGGCGTCGTCGAGGTCGAGGCGCGGGCTCCCGTTGATCTCGAGCGCCGTGTTGCTGCGAGCGGCCGCCTCGAAGAGTCGCGGCCAGTCGAGCGGGAGCGGGTCACGGCGATTGACGATCCGCCCGGACGGATGGGCGAGGATGTCGACGTGGGGGTGCTCGATCGCCGCCAGCGCCCGCCGCGTGAGCTGTTCCGGCGGCTGGCCGCGGCCGGTGTGAATGCTGGCGATGACGACGTCGAAGCGTGCGAGCAGCGCGTCCGGATAGTCGAGAGTCGCATCCGCGCGAATCTCCAGCTCCGTGCCGTGGAGGATGCGGAACGGCGACAGCTCGGCGTTGAGGCGCACGATCTCGAGCCGCTGCGCCTCGACCCGGTCCGGCGTCAGGCCGCGGGTCACCCCGAGCGACGGCGAGTGATCGGTGAGCACGATGTACTCGTGCCCGTGGTCACGCGCGGCGCGCGCCATCACCTCGATCGAGTCGACGCCATCGGTCCAGTCGGAGTGGGTGTGGGTGTCGCCGCGGACGTCGCCGTGCGCGACGAGCTCGGGCAGCGCGCCGGACACTGCCGCCTCGATCTCGCCGTCTCCCTCGCGGAGCTCCGGCGGGATCCACGGCATCCCGAGGCGCGCGTACACGTCGGCCTCCTCGGCATCGAGCAGCAGCTCGCCGGTCTCGATCACCTTCCAGCCCTTCTCGGACAGCGACCAGCCGCGGTCGAGCGCCATGCCGCGGAGCGCGATGTTGTGGTCCTTGCTGCCGGTGAAGTGCACGAGATGGGTGCCCCACGCCTCGGGCGGGCAGACCATCAGGTCGACGCGCAGGCCGCTCTCGGCGAGGAGGATGCTCGACTTGTCGGTCCCGGCAGCGACGACCTTGTCGACCTCGCGCAGGCCGTCCAGGGCCGCGATCACCGCGGGCGGGTCGTCCACGGCGGCGAGGAGGTCCAGGTCGCCGATCGTCGGCCGGCGGCGGCGCAGGGAGCCCGCGACCGACAGGCGCCGAACGCCGCGGGCTTCGCGCAGCCGCTCGATCAGGCCGGCCATCAGCGCATCGGCGTCGTGGATCAGGAGCCGGCTGCTGCGGTTCTCGATCCGGGCGATGCCGTCGATGATGTTCTTCTCGGTGCGCTCCGAGAGGCCCTTGAGATGGCGAAGGCCCCCGCTCTCGGCCGCGGCGCGCAGTGACTCGACCGAGTCGATGCCGAGCTCGACGTGCAGGAGCCGCACTGTCTTCGGCCCCACGCCGGGGATCCGGAGGATCTCGAGCAGCCCGTCGGGCACCTGGGCGCGCAGCCGATCGTGGTACGCGAGGTGTCCAGTCTCGGACAGCTCTGTCAGCTTCGCGGTCAGCGCGGCGCCCGCGCCCGGCAGCTTCGGCGGCTCCCCGCGCTTGAAGAGTGCGGCAACGTCGTCCGGGTAGCGCTCGACGGCATCGGCCACCCGACGGTACGCGACCGCCTTGTAGACGACCTCCCCCAGGATCTCGAGCATGTCGCCGATCTCGTTGAAGATCCGCGCCAGCTCGGCATTGCTGATCACCGCGTCGCCGCTGCGCGACACGCTCCGAGGTCGGGGCATCGCCCGCAATTCTAGGGCGGGCTCGCGGGTGGGTCAGTGCCGCGGTCGTCGAACCCTGGGGAGCGGGAGCCCCAGGAAGGATCGGCGTCGTGCGGTGGGGCGCGGCTGCCGGCGACGCTCGGCCTCGGCCAGCAGCTCGGCCTGGTGGATCTCGGCCAGCATGTGGGTGAGGGTGGTGGCTCGGTAGCGCAGTCGCTCCATGGGACGGCTCCTTCGAGGATCAGATGGCCCGGTGCGGTTCCTCGTCGAACCGCGGCCGGCTGTCGGCACCGGCCACGAGCGAGGTCAGGGTGAAGAGGGACAGGATGAGGAGGATCACCAGCAGCTCCACGGGACGGCTCCTTCGTAACTCGTACTCATCGTTTCATCGGTTACACGTGCAGCGTACCCGCGTCCGCGTAACTTGTCAAGCGTGGTAATGTGGTTACTCCATGACCGATCTTCACGACACGCACCCCGAGCCCCGCCCCGATGCGGAGCTGTTCATCGAGTTCGCGAACACCCTGCACGTCCACGACGGGGTGCCCGACGACCGGGTCGTCGATGCCGATGCGCTCCGGGCATGGCTGGCGGACCGCACGCTCCTTGGAGCCGACGCCTCGCTCGGCAGCGTCGAGCGGGCCCTGCCCGACTTCCGCGATCTGCGCGGGCTCATCCACGACGTCACCCAACGCCTGGTCGAGGATGGACGTCCGTCGGCCCGCCAGGTGCAGCGGCTGAACCGGGTCCTGCGCGACGGGTTTCACTACCACCGACTGGAACCTGACCATGAGGGCGCGCGCTTCACGATCCGCCAGGTCGGCGACCATCTCGACCAGGCACGCTCCGCCATCGCCGGATCGCTCGCCCACTACCTGGCCGATCACGATGTCGGGCGGCTGCGAATCTGCGCCAACGACGACTGCCGCTGGCGGTTCGTCGACCGCTCCCCCGCCGGCCGCCGACGCTGGTGCGACATGCGCACCTGCGGCAACCGGGCAAAGGTGGCCGCCCATCGCGAGCGCGCCAGGGCCGCCCAGGGGTGACCTCGCAGATCCGATCGTGACCCGCCCGACGGGTCAACCGTCGCCGGAGATCGTGCTCCCGCGCGTTCCGCCCGCGGCTACGGGTCAGGTGTCGCCGGAGCCCGCCTTACTCCAGAGCTCCGGTGGCGG
>DASVEQ010000087.1:0-6155 GCA_036380455.1 Candidatus Limnocylindria bacterium
TTCGGCGTCACCGAAAACGTCGTGAACGCCGTCACATCACCCAACGAATTACCCGACGAATCAAAACCCTCAGCGCTATACAACTGCGAACCGCCCGCACCAATCGTCGCACTCGACGGACTGACCACAATGTGATCGAGCACACCACTCGCCGTCACCTGCAACGAAGCCGTCCCCGACTTGCCACTCTTCGTCCCCGTCACCGTATGCGCCCCCGACACCGACGCCGTACAGCTCGCCCCTGTACAAGAGCCATTTGGAGTGATCGAAAACGTCGTCGACGCGGTCACATCGCCGAGCGAGTTGTCGTACTGGTCACGCCCCTCCGCCGTATATGCCTGCGCACCGCCCGCAGCGATCGTCGCCGACACCGGCGACAACACCAGATGGTCGAGCGGCCCCGCAGTGACCGTCAGCGAAGCCGTGCCCGTCTTGCCGCCATCGTTGCCCGTCACCGTATGCGCCCCCGCCACCGAAGCCGTACAGCTAGCACCCGCACAAGACCCATCCGGAGCCACCGAGAACGTCGTCGCAGCCGTCACATCACCCAGCGAGTTGTTCGAGGCGTCGAAACCCTCCGCCGTGTACGCCTGCGACCCGCCGGCGACGATCGTCGCGCTCGCCGGGCTGATCACGATGTGATCGACCACGGCTGAATTCACCTGCAACGAAGCGGTGCCCGTCTTGCCGCTCTTCGTCCCCGTCACCGTATGCGCCCCCGCCACCGAGGCCGTACAGCTCGCCCCCGTGCAGGACCCGTTCGGGCCAATCGAGAACGTCGTCGTCGACGTGACGTCGCCCAGTGAGTTGTCGTACTGGTCACGCCCCTCCGCCGTATACGTCTGAGAGCCGCCCGCCGTGATCGTCGCCGAGGCGGGTGAGAGCACCAGATGGTCGAGCGCACCGGCCGTCACGGTCAGCGAGGCGGTGCTCGTCTTCCCAGAGTCGTTGCCGGTCACTGTGCGCACCCCAGCGACGGTCGCCGTACAGCTCGCGCCCGTGCAGGACCCGTTCGGGGCGATCGAGAAGGTCGTCGAAGCGGTCACATCGCCGAGCGAGTTGTTTGAGGCGTCGAAACCCTCCGCCGTGTACGACTGCGAGCCGCCGGCGCTGATCGTCGCGCTCGCCGGACTGATCACGATGTGGTCGACCACCGCCGCGTTCACCTGCAAGGAAGCCGTGCCCGTCTTACCACCCTTGGTCCCCGTCACCGTGTGCGTCCCCGAGACCGAGGCGGTACAGCCCGCCCCCGTACAGGAGCCGTCAGGAGAGATCGAGAAGGTCGTGGTCGAGGTGACATCACCCAAGGAGTTGTCGTACTGGTCGCGTCCTTCCGCCGTATAGGTCTGCGAGCCTCCGGCCGTGATCGTCGCCGAGGCCGGTGAGAGAACAAGGTGATCGAGCGCGCCGGTCGTCACGCTCAGCGAGGCAGTACCGGTCTTGCCGCCGCTATTGCCGGTCACCGTGTGCGCCCCGGCCGCCGACGCCGTACAAGTGGCGCCGGTACAAGATCCATTCGGAGCGATCGAGAACGTGGTCGACGCGGTGACGTCGCCCAGCGAGTTGTCGTACTGGTCCCGTCCCTGCGCCGTATAGGCCTGCGACCCGCCCGCGGCGATCGTCGCCGAAGCCGGCGACAGGGCCAGATGGTCGAGCGCCCCGGCCGTCACCGTCAGCGAGGCGGTGCTCGTCTTGCCGGAGTCGTTGCCGGTCACCGTGTGCGCTCCCGCCGCCGTGGCCGTACAGCTCGCGCCCGTGCAGGTCCCGTTCGGGGTGATCGAGAACGTGGTGAATGCGGTCACGTCGCCGACGGAGTTGCCGGAGGCGTCGAAACCCTGCGCCGTGTACGTCTGCGAGCCCCCGGCCGCGATCGTCGCGCTCGCCGGGCTGATGACGATGTGATCGAGGCTGCCGGCGGAAACCTGTAGGGAAGCAGTGCCCGTCTTGCCGGCCTTCGTGCCCGTCACCGTATGAGCGCCGGCCAGCGAAGCCGTACAGGACGCACCTGCACAGGATCCGTTTGGACTGATCGTGAACGTCGTGCTCGACGTGACGTCCCCGAGCGAATTGTCGTACTGGTCGCGCCCCTCCGCCGTGTACGCCTGCGACCCGCCCGGCGTGATCGTCGCCGAGGCCGGCGAGAGCACCAAATGATCGAGCGCCAGAGCGGTCACGGTCAGCGAGGCCGTGCTGATCGCCCCGCTGTCGTTCCCGGTCACCGTGTGCGGCCCGGCGGCGGTCGCAGTGCAGACGTTTGCAGTACACGAACCATTCGGAGAGATGGAGAAGTTGGTCGAACCGGTCACGTCGAAGGAATTGCCGCCGGTGTCGAAGCCCTGCGCCGTGTACGTCTGCGACCCACCGGCCGAGATCGTGGCGCTCGCCGGGCCGATCACGATGTGATCGAGCTCGGCGCCATCGAACTCGTAAACGCCCCGGTCGTCGTAGGCTCGCGGTCCGGCCCCCGTATTCGAGGTCGCCGGGTCGTCCAGTCGAGGGTTCCCTTCGGCATCGACGCTCGGCTGTCCGCTTACACCGGAGTTGGCCGAATCAATCGCCGGCGAGCCGGCCGTGAGGTGGAAGTCGCCCCCGGCCGCGTTCTGGAACCTGGGACTGGCCTGGGTGCCGTGCGTCTCCTGCCCGGTCGCGGATTTGAACGCAGCGAGTGAGGTGTAGTTGACCGAGTTCCAGATGAGCATGACGTCCGGTGTGCTCAGATAGACAAGGTCGTAGTCCATCGTCGTGCCCGACGTCGAAGCGGAGTCCACCCGGATGTTGCTGTGCGTGCGCGGGCTAGCGATGCCGTTGTCGACACTGACGTTGTTGGCAATCGTCGCCCCGGTAGAACCGCCCTCGACATTGATACCGGCCGTCAAGTTCTTGTAGACGGTGTTCGCGATCAGCCGCTGGCCGGTCGACGCGTAATTGTCTATGCCGTGGTCGCCGTTGTTGTACGTAACGTTGTTCACGATCAGGTTGTTGTTCGATCCCGTGAAGGACTCGATGCCCGAGTCTTCGTTGTCATGCGAGACGTTGCCGGAGACCGTGTTTCCGGGGGAGGAGTACAGACGGATCCCGGCCGCCGCCCGATCGATGACGCGGGCATTCAGGAAAACTCGATTCCCCACGATCTCGTTCCGCGTGGCGCCACTCAGGAGGTAGATGCCGTAGTCGGTGTTGTGGTCGACCGTGTTGTTGGACACAACGGAGTCGGTTGCGCCGTCGAGGCGGATTCCCTTGGCGAGCTTTCCCTGGGCCGGCTGTCCGGAAAAGCTGACGTGATTGCCCCGGATGGTGATGTTTGACGAGTTCTTGAGGACGATGCCGTCTGCGCTGGTCCCTGTTACGTTGAAGCCCTGGACGGTCACGTTGCTCCGACCGTTCAGGTAGAAGCCGTTGGCGGAGCCACTGCCAGATCCGGTCACGGTGACCGTGGCGCCGGGCGCGGCGACGAAGTTGATCGGCGCACTCGCCGTGCCGGAACTCGTCACCGTGACGCTCTCGCTGTAGGTGCCCGCGAAAACCAGGACGGTCTGACCGGCCGTCACTCTCGAGGCGGCCGTGCCGATCTTGCAGAATGGCTGCGCCGCCGTCCCCGAGCCGCCGTCCGAACAGTTCGAATTCCCCCGGTCCACGTAGAGCGTCGGCGCAGGTGGAGGAGGCGGAGGCGGATTCGCGCCGATCGTGTAGGAGTCGATGACCGATCCCTGCACGCAGGAGATGTCGTCGTTGATCGTCGGCGGACCGCAGACCGCCTCGACACGCATCCCGGTCGAGGACACGTCGACCCGGAGGTGCTCGAGGTGCATGGCCCTGAACACCGTGCGCGAATCGGTCGTCGCCCATGGCGGCTCGAGCGTCGCTCCGCCACCGCCGGCCGTGATGTGAGTGACCCCGTGGATCGGCTGGAAGCGCTCGTAATCGTGGGAATGGCCGTTCAGGTTCAGGACGTATTTCGAGTACTGATCTCCGAAGGTGTTCAGGATGCCCGCGAGCGTGGTCTCGCCTGGGTGGAAGCCTGTGGAGTAGGCCGGGCGGTGACCGAACGTCACGATGAAGTTGATCGACGGGTCGGCCTGGGCGGCGGCGAAGATCGGGTTCGCTTGCGTCTGCCACGCACTCCACGTCGCGCTGGTGTATGGCTCGGGATACGAGATGAACCGTACGCCACCGGCGTCGAACCACGACCAATCTTCGCCGCAGCAACCTGGGGCGGGCGCGGTCGGAGAGGTCTGTGGGTTTGGGAGGACGAAGCGGCCCTTGTAGTTCCGGAAATCGTCGAACGATGCGTTCTCCCACTCGTGGTTTCCCCATGCGGGCATGTAGGCGGCCTGCTGGCTCCACGCCATCACGTCGTTGAAGTGCTGGTCGACCGAGGCCGATCCGAACGGTTCCCCATACGTCAGGTCGCCCGGCGCCAGAACGAACGCCGGGCTGTCGGCCGCCACCTGGTTCTGCGTGGGCGGGACATTGGAATAGTCCCGGGAGCTGCCCACGTCGGCGATCACGTCGAATCGGAAAGCGCCGGTCGGGGCGGTCGTGAACGTGTGGTCTGTCCCCCCGCCGATCGAATAGTGATATGTGGCCCCGGCGGTCAGCCCGGTCAGCTCGACCTCCTGGAAGGGGCCCGCCGAAGAAGAGGGCACGGGCGTGGGCGGATGCGTCGTGGCCGTACTTCCGTACGTGGCGGTTGGGCCGTACTGAATGTCGGTGGCGGTCCCGCGCCAGTCGAAAGCAACCGACGTCGGACCAGTAAAGGTGTAGTGCACCTCGTCAGCGGTGCCGATGGCTGAGCGCAGACTGGCGGGAAGGACGAGGAGCAGGCTGGCCAGGCAGACCAAGCAGGCCGCGAGCCGCCGGCGTTGACTCCGCGTCGAGGCCGTCTTCGCGGCCAGCGGGTTGCCGGTCCAGCCGGAATTGGTCCGCTGATGCCCCCTACGACCGGTCAAAAAACCGCTTCCTCCCCTCGCTTCCGGCATCGTGCCGGTGCCGCACCGCGCCGGAGGGCACCGGTCTCCCACCGATGCGCCTCGGGCTAACAGAGATGGTGAACCTCAACTCGACCAAGTTCAATGGGCCGAAGGACCTAGTCGACCTACCCAAGAGAACTGGACCGGCTCCGTCCGGCCGTGCCCGAGACCCTTCGAAACAGCTCGAGGTGCCGACGGGCGAACTCTTGCTCGTCCGTGAGCGCGGCGACCTCGGCAATCCCGGCAACCGCGGCATCCCGCCAGCTCTCGGGCGATGCACCCAGGCGCGCAAGGCCCTTGCCGAGGAAGCCTCGGAAGAGCTCCGGAAACCACCCGGTCCCGTCCAGGGCATACTCGACACCCACCCCCCACTCGCCGGCGCGCAGGCCGGGATGACCCGCGACCCGGCGACCCGGCTTGGTACGGCGATCCAGGTAGAGGGCATACATGAGCGCGAAGCGCACGAGATCCCGTACCGGCTCGCCCGAGACCCGGCCGCACTCCCAATCGATCACGCCCGTCACCCTTCCGCCGGCGACGAGGATGTTCCCGGACCAGAGATCACCATGCACAGTCGTGCGGGGCACGCTCTGCCGCCTCAGCTTCTCGTGAAGCTCCGCCAGCCGATCGAGATCGGCGCCGAGCTTCTGGTCGTCGGCAAAGCGACTGCGCAATCGTGAGCTCACCTCGCCGTCCATGTCGACGGGAGCCGCGTGAGTCGCCGTCCGACGCTGAAGCTCGGCGAGCCAGTCCGCCACCGCCGCGAAGTCGGCTTCGACCCGCGACAAGCCGGCGGTGTGGCGCCAGCGCAAGTAGGTCGTGGTCATCGGAGTGCCCTGGAGGGCAGTTGTGACCGCAGCCTGACGGCCGTTGAAGTCAACGACCTCCTCGACGCGGGGGATGGTGTCCAGGATCTGCGCGAGCTGTAGCTTCGCCAGGTCGACCAGAAGCCGCGTCTCCGCCTCGACCGCACGTGCGGCCGCGTCTGTGGTCGGAGCCTTCACGGCAAGGACCGGACGACTGTCCTCGGGTGACACGAGTAGGACGGTGATCTTGGCGTTCGGGTCCTTCGACGTCCCGAGGACGAGCGACCGCAAACCGGACGACTGAACGAAGTCCCGTAGCGATCGACGAGGAGACAGCGCCTCAGGGGCGACTTGCCGCGAGTCGTTCGCGACGGCTGCC
>DASVEQ010000088.1:0-11343 GCA_036380455.1 Candidatus Limnocylindria bacterium
TGCACCGCCACGTGCCCCGGTTTGCGCTGCGGGGCTATGCTCGTGCGGCGAACGGGACCCGCGGGACGGCGGTTCGCGGATGAAGAGGAGCACCCATGGCACGCTCGATGTGGCGCGGCGCGATCCAGTTCGGCCTGGTGACCATCCCGGTCAAGCTCTACCTGGCCACCGAGCAGGGCGGCATCGGCTTCAACCTGCTCCATGCCAGCTGCCTGAACCGGATCCAGATGAAGGTGTACTGCCCGTACCACGACGAGGTGATCCCTCGGTCGGAGACGGTCCGCGGCTACGAGTGGAGCAAGGGCAAGTACGTCGTGGTCAGCGACGAGGACATCGACTCGGTGCCGCTGAAGACGATGCGCGCGATCGAGATCGAGATGTTCGTGAACGTGGACCGCGACCACGCCGGCACCCAGTTCGTGAAGCAGGCCTACTACCTCGAGCCGGAGCAGATCGGCGCGAAGGCGTTCTACCTCCTGAAGTCGGTGCTCGGTGAGCAGGGCAAGACCGCCATCTGCAAGATCGTGCTGAAGGACCGCGAGCAGCTCGCGGCGCTCAATCCGTTCAGCAAGACGATGCTGCTCACCACGCTGCACTGGCCGGACGAGGTCCGCGCCACCGACGAGCTCAACCTTCCCGAGGACGAGATCGAGATCAAGGCCTCCGAGAAGAAGATGGCGGAGCAGCTCGTGGCCAGCATGACCGGCGACTTCAGCGCCGACGAGTACCACGACGACTATCGGCAGGCGCTGATGGCCGTCATCGAGCGCAAGGTGGCCGGCGAGAAGCCGGAGCCGGCACAGCGGGCCGAGCCGACGAACATCACCGACCTGATGGCCGCGCTCGAGGCGTCGGTCGCCGCCGCTCGGGAGGACCGCCGCGAGGCGAAGGCCGATGCGGAGGTCGCGGAGGCAGAGGCGAAGGCCCCGCCGAAGCGCCGCCGCAAGACCGCCTGACCTGAAGCGGGCCCGTGCCCGGAGATCAGCTCGACCTTTCCATCCCGACGGCGCCGGGCATCTCCCGGCTGCCCGCCCGCATCGCGCCGATGCAGGCCACCCCCGGCATCCACCCGTTCGACGATCCCGCCTACCTCTTCGAGCCGTGGTGGCCGGGAGTCCGGGCCATGGCGTGGGTGGAGTCGGGGCGGCTGTCCCGCCTTCAGGCCGATGGGCTGGCCGATGCCCTGACGACCTTCGCGGAGCTCGCCGACGAGCTTCCACAGCGGCTCACCGAGGACGCCGTCATCCTCGATGGCTGGCTCCTGGCGCTCGACGAGGGCGGCTGGCTCGACACCGGGCTCCTGCGAAGCCGCTTGGCCGGGGATGCCCGTGCCGGGCGACCGGGCTTCGTCGCCTCCGACCTCCTCTGGACGGGAGGCGAGTCCTGGGTCCGCCGTGCCTTCTCGTCGCGCCGTCGACGGCTCGAGGCGGTCCTGCTGGACGGGGACCGCTGCGTCGTGTCGCACGCCCTCCAGGGAGAGGGCACGCTGCTGGCCGAGGCGCTTGCTCGCTTCGGGCTCGACGCGCTCTCCGCCCGTCGCCTGGATGCCCGCTACCGGGCCGGGCCGGCCGGCGAGGGATGGCTGCGCGTGCCGATTGCGCCGGCTCCGAGCGTCGAGCGACCGCGGCTGGCGCTCATCCAACGCCTTCCGTTCGACGACTAGGGCAGCGTCTGCTGCAGCGCCCACGGGAATGGGACGCGCATCGCGAGCCGCTCCGCCCCGAGCACGAGGCCATCGGCGGGATAGGCTCGGAAGCTCGCGATGTCGGACAGGAGTGTCGGCGACCGCGGCACGGCGGTGCGCGGCGGGAGTTGGCCACCGCGCACGACCGCGGCGATCCGCAGCTCACGGTCCACGGATCGGCCCCAGTGGTCGCGGAGCACGACGGCGAGATCCCACGCCAGGGTGTTCGCCGGATCATTGTCGATTGCGGACTCCAGCCAGGCATCGGCTTCCTCTTCCTCGCCGCGGATCGCGTGCGCCAGTGCGCGGACGGCCGGATCGGCGATCGCGTCGGGGCGCACCGGCTCATCCATCTCCCATCGGGCAAGCGTGCGGTTCAGCTCGAAGAGGGCCCCGAGGTCCTCGTCCAGCTCCGCGTCCCCGATCGTGAGGCTCCTTGGCCAGTCGGTGGCGAGCGCCGTGAGCCGCTGGCTCAGCAGGGAGCGGCGGTACGCGTCGTCCGCCTCGTCGAGGTCGCCGAGCGACTGGAAGCTGCGGGCCGCGTTGATGAGCTCGAACTCGAGGAAGGCGGCCGTGGCAACGGCCCGCTCGGTGGCCTCCCGCTGGCAGCGAGCATCGCCACCGCCGGCGCACACCAGCGCGAGGTTCGTCCACGCCTGGCCGTCACCGGGGTTGCGGACGACGGCCGCCTCGGCGGCACGCCGGGCGAGATCCGCGCGGCCGGCGGCATCCGCGGCGATGGCGAGCGCCTTCGGCGGTCCGGGATGCCAGGGGTCGACCGTGGCCGCGCGCTCCAGCCAGTCGGCCGCCTCGTCCCAGCGACCGTGCGCCGCCGCATCCACCCCGGCGCGATGCGCGACCGCGCCGGCGTTGGCCGTCACCATCGCCGCGAGGAGGACGAGCCCGATGACCCCGGCCCCGGCGCCCGCGATCGCCACCCGCAGAGACTCCCGTCGGATCGGCCTCCATCGGACGGCATCGGCGTCGATGAGCGCGACGGCGAGCAGGCAGATGGCCAGGATGTTGAAGTTCGGGAGGAAGGTGAGGTCCTCCGACAGGCCTCCGACCCCGAGGCCGATGAGCATGAACGCCGCGGCGCGACCGGTCGGCGTGCGGCTGCGCCACGGGCCCGCGAGCAGCCCGATCGCGACGACGAGCATGGCGGCGGCCGCCAGGCCGACGATCCCGGCATCACCGAGCACGCCGAGCGGGATGTTGTGCGAATGCGGCTGCCGGACCGGGAAGGTGTAGTCGGCGGCGGCCGCCTGGCGGGCGTACGGCATCATTCCGGGCCCGATGCCGAGGATCGGATCGGTGCTCCAGGCCTGCAGCGTGTCCCGCCACAGGCTGACCCGATAGAGGAGTGACGAGACCGCCCCGAGGCGGGGGACGACCAGCGCCGCGGTCAGGGCAATGACGGCGAGCGATGCCGCCGTGACCGCGACGACGTGTGGGGTCGAGCGACCCGACTCGAGGAGCCGGCCGCGTCGCCTCCACAGCCACGGGGCGCCCGCCAGGATGGCCGTGGCCGCCACCGCGACCCACGCCGACCGCGAGCCGGAGAGGAGGGTCAGCGGCACTCCGACCGCCACGAGCCCGATGCGGAGCGGCCGGCGGATCGCCGGATCGTCGATGAGGCCGGCCAGGGCCCATGCCGGCCAGACGAGAAACGGCGGCACGGCGACCGACCCGAACACGGAGCCCTCGCTCGGGAGCCGAAGCGGCGGAAGCCCGGGCGCACCCACCACGACCCACTCGATCCTTCGCAGCCCCAGGGCGGCGAGGGTGACCGTCGATCCGGCGAGGATGGGGAGCGCCGTCATCACGCCGACCCAGCTCGGCCGGTGGCGAACCGCCACGAGCGCCAGGGGGAGGACGACCGCGAAGGCGACGACGGAGCCCATCGCGCGCAGGCTCATCCCGACGTTGATCGCCGACGCCGTTGCCGCCGCGTACGCGGCGAGGACCGCCAGCAGCGGGACCTCCAGCGACGTGCGTGGCATGGGGACGCCACGAAACGCAGCGAAACCCAGCCCCGCCGCGGCGCCGATCACGACCAGGTGGAGGCCCAGCTGGAGCCGCGCGTCCCAGAGCGCACTGTCCCAGCCGAGGTACGCGAAGACGACGATGCCCGCCCCCAGCGCCAGCAGCTCGCGGGCAGAGTGCGCACGCAACCAGGCCTGGATCCTTGTCATCTGCGGGCCCCGGCGAGCTCGAGGGCACGTTCCAGCTTCGAGCGTGGCTCGGCGGCCAAACCGGGATCCGCGGCGAGCTCGGCCGCCAGTGCGGGTAGCGCGGCCTCGTCGCCCGCCGGACCTGCGGCCAGCTCGAGCTCCACGATGCCGAAGCCGCCCATCTCGCCGCCACCCGCCACGACGATGACGTCGTCGAGGGTCAGGACCCCGATCCGGCGGCCGTGGAGGATCACCTCGCGCTCCGCCCTCCGCTGTCGGAGCGAGAGCACCTCCACGAGCGGGCGTCCGGCTCGCAGCCGGTCGAGCAGGTCCCGGGCCTCGCTCGGCGGCCACCGGTCGGGCACGCGCTCTCCGGTGGCCGGCCCCTCCAGCTCGGGCCGGCGGTGGAGCCAGCCGCCCGTGCCGGCGGCCGGCGGCCCCTTGAGCGAGAGGGTGTGGCGCCCCTGCCGATGCCGGAGGCGGCATGCCCAGCGTTCGGCGCCGAGCGCCCGGTCGGCCGTGTCGAGGTAGGCATCGGTCTCGTCGACCGTGACGGCGGGTCCGAGCTCCGCCTCGCCGAGCCGGTCCATCGCGGCCAGCCGACCGAACACCTCCGAATTCTCGGCGCGGAAGCGGGCCTCGACCTCAATCGCCATAACGGGCCGCCGCCGCGCGCACCGACGCGGCGACCGCGTCTCGCAGCTCCGGCGGCTCGAGAACCTCCACGCCGTCCCCCCATGACAGCACCCACGGACGAATCTCGACGGTGCCGGCCACGGTGACGGCCAGCTCCACGCCGCCGCCGGGCAGCTCGGTCAGCTCCTGGGACCGATGCCAGATCGCCTCGCGGACCCGGTGGGCGACCGACGGTTCGAACCGGAGCCGGACACGGACCGTGGGCGTGCCATCCGAGGACCAGATCCCCCACGAGTTCGCGAGCCAGCGGTCCGGGTCGAAGTCGCCGGGGAGCTCGTACCGATCCTGGGTGAGCGTCGCCGAGCGGATGCGCTCGACCTTGTACGTGCGCATCGCTCCGGCGGGCTCGTCGAACCCGATCAGGTACACGCTGCGGAGTGCGGCGTCCGGCTCCAGGAAGTACGGGTGGACCCGGGTTCGCTTCGGCGGTGCGCTTCCGGGGTCGTAGTCGATCTCCACCACCCGCCCCTCGGCCCAGCCGCGGGCGACCGCCGAGAACGTGCGGCTGAACGGCTCGTCGGCGTCGTGCTCGCCCACGGCGAGCATCGTGGCTGCCACGTGGCGTGCGATCGGCTGGGGGAGGGCATCGGCCAGCTTGGTGAAGGCGCTGACCACCGCCGCGTCGTACTGGTCGGACCAGCGCGCGATGAGGCGCGAGGCCAGGAACAGGACGATCGCCTCCGGTACCGAGAGCCGCAGCGGGGGAAGGAAGAACTTGCGGTCGATCCCGTACCGGCCGCGCCCGGCCTGGAAGACCGGCACGTCGAGCTCGTCCTCGAGGGCCCGGATGTCGCGATAGACCGTGCGGGTGGTCATCCCCGTCAGCCTGGCGATCTCGGTGACCGGTACGCCGGCCTCGGTGCTGCCCTTCGAGTACAGGATCGAGGCAACGCTCAGGAGACGAGCCAGGCGGTCGCGCTTGCGGCCGATGCGGTCGGCAGCGCCTTCCTCGTCCCAACCAGACCACTCGTCGACGGTCATGGCCGCGCGCCCATCGCTGCCGGCCGGAACGGATCGGAGGACCAGTGGCTCCACGAGCCCTCATACAGGCGTCCTCCGCGGATCCCCGCCAGCTCCATGGCCAGCAGATCGTGCGTGGCGGTCAGCGACGAGCCGCAATAGGCGATGACCGGCCGATCGGTGGCGCCCAGATCCGCGTACCGAGAGCGCAGCTCGTCGCCGGGAAGGAAGTGGCCGCGTTCGTCGAGGTTCGTCGACCACGGGGCGCTGACGGCGCCGGGGATATGGCCGGGACGTGGGTCGATGGGCTCGACCTCGCCGCGGTAGCGCTCGCCGGCTCGCGCATCGACGAGGAGCGCATCGTGGTCGGCGGCCACGGTCGCGGTGTCGACGAGGTCGTCGCTCGGCGCCGACGCCGTCCAGGTCGCGGGCGGAAGGTCGGGCAGGTCGGTCGACACCGGCAGGCCGGCATCGGTCCAGGCCGGGAGGCCGCCATCCAGCACGGCACAGCGGCCGTCGTGACCGAAGTGGCGGAACAGCCACCACAGCCGCGCGGCGATGCTGCCGCCCGCATCGTCATAGGCGACCACGACGTGCTCGTCGCCGATGCCCCGCTCCCCCAGGATCTCGGCCAGTTTCGCGGCGGACGGCACCGGATGCCGGCCCGGCCCCTCCCCGGGGGACGACAGCTCCCGATCGGCGTCCAGGAACACGGCGCCGGGGATGTGGCCCGCCTCGTACAGGTCCCTCCCCGGCGGCCCGGCAAGGCTCCACCGCGTGTCGGCGACGCGGAGCGCGGAAACGTGGAGATGGGCCTGGAGCCAGTCGACGCTGACGATCGGCCCTGGCGGGCGCAGCACCCGGCGATGATAGCCCTGTCCCACTCCGGCAGGAGGTATATACCGTATATACGCTGGAGATCAGCCGCCCTGGGACGCGCTCGGCGATGGCTCGCCGGATGCCCCGCTTTCAGTCGGAGCCGGGGTCGGCGACGGAGCCGGCTCGCCCGGGAGGGCCGCCACGATCGCGCGGTTGACCGCATCGTCCACGCCGATGAGCAGGAAGACGAACTCGCCGCTCGACCAGGTGTAGATCATCGTGCCGGCCGCGGTCGCGTTGTCCTCCGGTCGGACCCACACCCGGTGGCCACCGGCCTCGGAGAGGGCCCACGGCTCAGGATCCAGGCCGGCGATACCCACGTAGCGCGCCGCGGTGGCGAGGTGCGGCTCGAGCTCCTCGGTGCTCACCGGCTCGCCGTCGACGCGGATGGCGTACAGCGTCGTGCGCGGCTGCTCCACGTAGGCCAGCGCCAGCGAGGCGAAGCGGGCGCCGATCTCACCGTACGCGATGCCGATGTCGCCGGGCGTGAGCGCGAACTCGTCGAAGGGGGCGGCGATCACCGCTACCCCGTTCGCCTCCGGCGGGATGAGGCCGGCCAGCTCGTCATCGGGCTCGTTCGTGAAGCGTGGCGTGGGTGCCGGCGTGGGGGTGGGCTGCGGGGTGGGCGCAACGGTGGCCGACGCGGACGCGCCGGTGCTCTCGACCGACGGCGGCGGGGTGACGGTCGGGTCGGCCGTCGAGCACGCGGCCATCGCGAGGGCCGTCGCGAGCGCCAGGCTCGCCGCCCCGGCCGGGCGCAGCGAGGCGAGGCGGGAGATCGTCATCGGCCGGCCGATGATACCTCAGGCCGCCCCGCGGGCCTCCTCGTCGGTCGCGTCGCTGTCCCGTCGTCGACGTCCCGGATCCCGGCGTTCGTTGACGGCGGCGCCGAGGGCCTCGACGACGTCGGCGCGCCAGGTGGCCGGGTCGCGGCGGAGCGCGGCGATGGCCTGGGCGCGCCCGACCCGCCGGCGCCCGATGCCGGTCACCAGCTCGTCGTAGGCGTTCGCGACGCCGATGACGTGGCAGCCCACCGGCCCGTGGGCGCGCTCGGCGCGCCGCGATCGACCGGCACCCTCGGCCACGAGGCGTCGGTATCCGGAGATGAGCGTGCCGACCTCGCGGAGTGACGGCACACGACTGAGCTCCACGAGCCCGGGCTGGTCAAGGGCGTGGAGCCGTCCCGCCAGCTCGAGGTCGTGTCGATCGTGATCGGCCATCCCCAGGCCGGCCGCGATCGCCGTGGACAGGCGTCCGACCCGATCGGAGTGGCCGCGTTGGGCGGCGTCCCGGGAGTCGAACGATCGTGAGACCGCGAGCAGCGCGTCGCGCAGGGAGTCCTGGCGGTCATGCGCGGCGACGCCGAGCTGGCTCGCACGCTCCACGAGGTGCTCCACGGTGTGCACGTCGTCGCCCTCGCGCAGGGCCGTGGCGATCTCCTCCAGCGTGCCGCGCAGGTCGCCGACGTCGGCTGGCAGCCGGTCGGCCCGGACCACGCGATCCTCGCCGGATCGCTTGCCGTAGTAGAGCGAGGAATCGGCGGCGGCGATCAGTGAAGCTCGATCGGTGGCATCTCCCGGCAGGCTCGCCACGCCGACGGTGATGGTGACCGGGGAGGGGTCGGCCTCGGTCAGCTGGGCGACGGCCCGCCGGATGCGTTGCGCGACACGCCCACCTTCGGCGCCCGAGGCGCCGGGGAGGATGAGCGCGAACTCGTCGCCGCCGTAGCGGTAGACGCGGTCCTCCGAGCGTGCAGCCCCGTAGATGGCGGTGGCGACCCGGTGGAGGAGCGCGTCGCCGGCCGGGTGCCCGTGCCGGTCGTTGTAGGACTTGAAGCGATCGAGGTCCATCATCAACAGCACGAGCCGGCGGTCGGCCGTGCGAGCGCCGCCCGCCACGGCCTCCACGAGCAGCCCGAGGTCGCGCTGGAAGGCGCCGTGATTGCCGAGTCCGGTCAATGCGTCGGTCTCGGCGCGCTGGCTGACGGCGTGGTGCGCATCGGCGTTGCTGAGGGCGATCGATGCCTGGGCGGCGAACAGCTGCACGAGCTCGAAGTCGTCGGCGCTGAAGTACACCTCCGGGCCGCCGATCCGGGAGACGTTGAGCGCGCCGAGGACCTCGCCGTCGGCGACGAGCGGCACGACGACCACCGCCTCGGGGTCCTCGGGGGTGCCGGGAATCTGGAGCGCCCGGGGGTCGCCGAGGGCGTCGTTGGCCAGGATCGGCTCCGCGTGCTCGACGGCCCACCCCATGAGCCCGCGTCCGAAGGGAATGATGTAGCGGCTGACCTGCTCGGCGTGCCGCTCGCGGGTGAGGACCGGGATCATCGCGCGGCTCGGCTGGTCCGCGCGGTAGATCGACAGGTTGTCGTAGGCCACCACGTCGCGCATCCCGTCGGCGATCGTCTCGAGCACGCCGGCCTGGTCGAGCGTGGACAGCAGGCGCTCGTTGATCTCGAGGAGGCGACGCTGGGAGTCGGCGCGCCGCGCGAGCTCGGTCGACTGCGCCACGAGCTTCTCGTAGGTCGTGGCGTTCGCCATCGCCTGGGCGGCGTAGCCGGCGAAGATCGTCACCGTCTGAAGGTCATCGGTCCTGAACCGGTCGAACCCGAGCTGCGACAGGACGATCACACCGAGGGCGCGGCCCTCGTACAGCATCGGGACGACGAGCATCGACTCGGGCACATCGTCGGTTCCGTCGATCGTCTTGCCGCGCTCGTCGTCGAGCGCGTTGTTGATGAGCATGGGCTCCCCGTGCTCCGCCGCCCACCCGGTGAACCCCTCACCGATCGCGACGCGCAACAGGCCCTCTGCGTCCTCGGCCTCCGCCTCGAGCATCTCGCGGGTGAATGCGATCGGATCGCAGACGCGGCGCTCCCAGTCGACCCGGTAGATCCGGATGTCGTGGTAGTCGGCCAGGGTGCGCGCCTCCTCGACGATCGCCTCGCCGATGGCGCGCACGTCGGTGAGCCGGTTCAGGCGAGCGGACAGGTCCTGGATCGACCGCATGCGCGCGGCCTGCTCGGCGACCGATCGGTAGAGGCGGGCGTTCTGGATCGCGATGGCCGCCTGGTCGGCGAAGGCCTGCACGAGCGCCACCTCCTCGTCCGGCCACGAGCGGTCCGTGTCGTGGTAGAGCCCGAGCACCCCGATCGACGTCCCGCGGCTCCGCAGAGGGACGATGCAGACGGTTCGGATGCCCTCGTCGGCGTATGCCCTCCGCATCTCGCCGATGCTTCGGTCCAGGTGAGCGTTGCGGCTCCACCGCGGCCGGCCGTCGCGGAGCGTCCGGACGCCGATCGTCCGGCTCCGGGTGGTGAGGGCGGCGCTCCGGGAGAGGAAGCGGTCGCTCAGGCCGCGGGTCACCAGTGCCACCGGATGGCGGCTGTCCTGGAACTGCCAGAGCCCGGCACGATCGGCACCGAACAGCGTCCGCGTGCGCTCGATGATGTCGTCGAGCACGCGGCCGAGGTCGAGCTCGCCGGCGAGCTCCTTCGTGACCGCGCTGAGCGCCCGTGCCCGATGAAGGTCGCGCCGCGCGCGTCCGAGCACTCGCGCGCCGGCGAGAGCCGTCGCGGCGGTGGCGGTCAGGGACTCGAGCAGGGCCGCCGGGATGGCATCGACGGTCCGGCGGTCCACGACCAGGAGCCCGGTCGGCCCGCGACGCGTGGTCAGGGGAATCGGAACGTCCCGGCCGTCGGCGTCTGCCGCCGCACCAAGCTCGTGGACGAGCGGCGGCGGCATGTCGAAGCCGGCGTGGGCGGCGAGCTGGAGGCGGCCGTCGGCGACCGCATACACGGCGACTCGCTCCGCGTGCAGCTCGATGCGCAGGGCCTCGATCAGGGTGCGGGCAACCGAGCCGATCGTCGGCGTCGTGGCGAGCCCGGCCGCGATGCGGGTGAAGACGGCAAGATCGTCGCGGGGTCCGAGAACGTGGGGCTGGATCGCGCCCGCGTCATCGGCGGCTGCCCCGTCCTCGACGAGCAGCCGCACGACGTCGCCGCGGCGAAACCGCCGATCGCCTCGGGCGTTGATGCGGTATGCGGTCAGCCGCCCGGCATCGGTCCAGGTGCGGATCGTGTTCGGGTGCACGCCGAGCAGGCCCGCCGCCTGGGCGACGCTGAGCAGGGACTCGGCCTCGGGTTCCGGCATCGTCGTGTCCAATCTCGGGCGACCCGCCGTGCGCCATCGGAGCGAATGGAGCTTCTGGTAGGTCGTGTGCACCGGATGCTAGAAACAGGGAGTGCCGGTGGGCATCCCACGATGGTCCGGGGAGACCCGGTACCGCAGCGCGTCAGGCCAGGACGGCGGACAGGAAGGCGCCGATGCCCCCGATCGTGATGAGCACCACAGCGAGTCCCAGCCCGATCACCCCGGCGGCCGCCAGGCGCCGGTTCCGCCCGCCGAGGAGCCGCATCGCATCCGGCAGCGCGAGGTTCGTGATGAGGAAGCCGCCCTCAGGCGGGTCGAGCGATCGGGACCCGTCCGCGGCGGCGACCGGACGGGCGAGGACGAGGAGCCGATCGGTCACGTTGATGCTGCGGGTGATCGCGCGTGCCTCGGTTGCCGGCCCGTGTCGCTCGACGAGCCGCGCGACGGCGGAGGCGTGGGGTTCCTCGAGCTCGGCCGGGCTTCCGCGCCACACCTGCGGAATCGCGATCAGCGGCTCCGCGGTCCGGGCGGGATCGAGCGGCAGCGATCCATCGTGATCCCACAGGTCGAACGACCGGGTCTCGCGGAGGCGCTCGACGCTGCGCCACGTTCCCCCGACATGGACCTCGACGTCGCGGTGGAAGGCAACCAGCCGTTCGCCGTCGCCGGCCTCCAGGGGATCCCGGCACCGGATCCGACCGCTGACGCGCACCGGGCGTTCCGGAAGCGCCCCGGGATCGAGCAGGCGGCCGACCTTGACCTCCGCCGGCCCGGCGAGCCGCCGCGCGCGCGCCGGGCT
>DASVEQ010000089.1:0-23051 GCA_036380455.1 Candidatus Limnocylindria bacterium
TACCTGAAGCAGAACACGCTCGGCAACTGGGAGGAGGCGACGCGCATCCTGAAGCGCTCGCTCCCCTTCCCCGCCATCCTCGGCCGCGTCTGCCCCGCCCCCTGCGAGACGCACTGCCGGCGCGAGGAGGTGGACACCGCCATCGCCATCCGCGACTCGCACCGCTACTGCGCCGACCGCGTCCTCGAGGTGGACGCCCCCGCGCCGATCCCGTGGCCGAAGGAGCCGGCCACCGGCCGCCGCGTGGCGATCATCGGCGCCGGCCCCGCCGGCATGTCGGCCGCCTACTACCTCCAGCTGCGCGGGCACCAGTGCGACGTCTTCGAGGCCGAGCCGGAGCAGGGTGGCATGCTGCGCTACGGCATCCCGCAGTACCGCCTCCCCAAGGCGTGGATGGACCGCGAGCTCAACCACGTCTGGGAGCTCGGCGCGACCCTGAAGCCGAACATGCGGCTTGGGCGCGACTTCCGCATCGCCGACCTCCTCGACGAGGGCTACGACGCGGTCTACGTCGGCATCGGCTGCTACAAGCCGAACGAGCTCGGGATCCCTGGCGAGGACGCCGATGGCGTGGTGAACGCGCTCGAGAACCTCTACAACTCGACCCGCGGCATCCCGATCCCGCGCCTGAAGGGCGCGAAGGTGGTCGTCATCGGCGGCGGCTTCACCGCCATCGACTGCACCCGCACCCCGGTCCGCCAGGGCGCCGCCGAGGTCACGCTCGTCTACCGCCGCGACCTCAAGGACATGCCCGCCGCCGACGAGGCGCACGAGGCCATCGAGGAGGGCGCGCGGCTCATCTTCCAGGCGGCCCCGACGCGCATCGTCACCGGCGACAACGGCAAGGTCAGCGGCGTCGAGTTCCAGCGCATGAAGCTCGGCGAGCCGGACGAGCAGGGCCGCCGCCGGCCGGAGCCGATGCCCGGCACCGAGTTCATCGTCGAGTGCGACACCGTCCTCGGCGCCATCGGCCAGGGACCGGACCTGTCGTGGATCGAGTCAGAGCCCGACGAGATCCGCTCGAAGCTGGCGGTCTCCCGGCGCGGCACGCTCGAGGCCGAGGAGCACATCTTCCGCACCGACGTCCCGAAGATCTTCGCCTCCGGCGACGTCCGCACCGGCGCCGCCACCGTGGTCGAGGCCATCGGCGAGGGACGCCGCGCGTCGTACGCCATGGACTACTGGCTGCGCGGCCACGACCTCGACGACCCGCAGGTCCGCCGCATCGTCACCGAGCCGCAGCCGAACTTCCTGACCATCGTGCCCTTCACCGATGACGTGAAGGAGCCGCGCGCGATCATGGGCAAGCTCGGGCCGGAGGGACGTTCCGACAACTTCAACGAGTACGAGTTCGGCTACACCGGCGACCAGGCCATGGCCGAGGCCTCCCGCTGCCTGCAGTGCACCTGCGAGGCGATCGGCCATTGCGACCTGCGCGAGGCGGCCATCGAGTACGAGACGACGCTGAACATGGCGATCGACGAGCGCTCGATCCAGGACAACCCGTACGTCGGCGTCAACCACGGCTACGGCCGCGACGAGACGCACTCCTTCATCCTGCGCGACTACTCCCGCTGTATCGACTGCGGCCGTTGCGCCCAGGTGTGCAAGGAGATCGTCGGCGCCGGCTGCTACGACTTCATCGGCAAGGGCTTCGACTCCCTGGTCACCACCGCCGACTTCGTCTCCTTGAACGAAACCCCATGCGTTTCCTGTGGTCGATGCGCGGAAACGTGCCCGGTCGGCGCGCTCATGCCACGCCCACGCATCCTCGAGACGTACCAGCTCGACGTGTCGCGCTGCATCTTCTGCGGCATCTGCGCCGATGCCTGCCCGTACGACGCCCTGCGCTGCGGACCGGAGTTCGAGTTCAGCGAGTACCAGCGCGACCTGCCGATGCTCGACATTCTCGAGATGTCCGATCGGGAGCGACCCACCCGCTAGACCGATGCGGCAGGCGGCCGTTGGATGGTCTGCGCACCCGCCACCCGTCTCGGGATCAGAGTGAGCGCGACTGTCAGCGGTTATATCACTAACGATATATTCGGTGAACGGAACGCCGGCGGCTCGGCCGGCTCGGATGAGGCACCACGCGCGGGGCGCGAGGTGCCTACGGTAGAATCGAGCGCGGCCCCCGAGCGGGGCCGTTGAGCGCTCGGAACATCGCATCGGAGCACCGACCCTGGACATCTCCAGCGTCCTGTTCTTCCTGCTCGCCATCGGCGTGGTGGGCGGCGGATTGGCCGTCGTCACGCTGCGCAACATCATCCATTCGGCCGTGGCCATGATGATCTGCTTCGGATCGCTGGCCGGGATGTACGCGTTGCTCGGCGCGCCGATCGTGGCGGCCGCCCAGGTGCTGATTTACCTGGGCGCCATCAGCGTGCTCATCCTGTTCGCGATCATGCTCACCCAGGCAGGCGACGCCAACCTGCCGGCCCCCTTCCATCGCCAGCTGCCGATCGCGATCGTCGTGGCACTGGCCATCGTCGGCCTGGTGGGCTGGGCGGTCGTCCAGACCGATTGGGGCCTCGCCGTCGAGGCGGCCGGCGCGGCCGTGGACGAGATCGCCACCGCGATCTTCACCGAGTACGCGCTCCCGTTCGAGATCATCAGCCTCCTCCTGCTCGTCGCGATCATCGGCGCCATCTACCTGGCGCGACGGCCGGAAGAGGACGAGCGGGCGAACTGACCGATGGGCATCCAGGGCTACCTGATCGTCTCGACCATCCTGTTCGGGATCGGCGCCTTCGGCTTCATGGCGCGGCGCAACGCGATCCTCATGCTCATCAGCATCGAGCTGATGTTCAACGCCGTGAACCTCAGCCTCGTCGCCTTCAATGCCTTCCTGCCGCCCGATGCCAACGCGGGCGCCGTCTTCGCGCTGATGATCATGGCGGTCGCCGCCGCCGAGGTGACCGTGGGCCTGGCCCTCGTGATCGCCATCATCCGGACGCGCCAGACGCCCGAGGTCGACCAGTACTCCGACCTGAAGGAGTAGCGAGCGACCGATGGAGCTGCTGATCGCCCTCATCCCCGCGCTGCCCCTCGCCGGGTTCCTGTTCGCCGTCATCGTCGGCCCGCGGATCGACCATATCCCGCTCCATGGTCACGGGCACGACGATCACGACGCCGATGCGCACGGCGACGGCCACGACATCCACGGCGAGGTCGACGACGCCACGTTCCGCTCCATCCCGAGCGAGGAGGAGCAGCGGGACACCAGCCCACACGCCGGCCACGCCGATGACCTGGCCAACGCGGAGGGCGCGGCCGGCGTGATCCCCGCCGACCTGAGCGACGGCCTCGGCCAGGCAGGGCACGTGGCCCCGGGCGCTGAGCGCCCGACCTATCGGTCATGGATCGTGCCGACCGTCCTGGTCGGGGTGATGTGGGCGATCAGCATGGTCGTCTTCGTCGACGTCGTCTTCGGCGGCAACGAGCACGAGGTGACGATCTACGAGTGGATCGCCTCCGGCGACTTCCGGATCGAGATCAGCTTCCTCGTGGACTCGCTGACCGCGATGCTCCTGCTGGTCGTCAGCACGGTCGGCTTCCTCGTCCACGTCTACTCGATCGGCTACATGGACGGCGACCGCGGCCTCTGGCGCTTCTTCGCCTACCTGAACCTCTTCATGTTCAGCATGCTGCTGCTGATCCTGGGCGACAACTTCCTCATGCTGTACGTCGGCTGGGAGGCGGTCGGCCTGTGCAGCTACGCGCTCATCGGCTTCTGGTACAAGAAGCCCTCCGCTGCGGGTGCCGCGAAGAAGGCGTTCGTGGTCAACCGGGTCGGCGACTTCGGGTTCGCCCTCGGAATCATGCTGATCTGGGTCAACCTCGGGACCTTGAGCTTCCGCGAGGTCTTCGACCGGATCGGGACGCTCGACGAGGGCACCGTCACCCTCATCGCCCTGCTGCTCTTCGCCGGCGCCGTCGGCAAGAGCGCCCAGTTCCCGCTCCACGTCTGGCTGCCGGACGCCATGGAGGGCCCGACCCCGGTCAGCGCGCTGATCCACGCCGCGACCATGGTCAACGCCGGCGTCTACATGGTCGCCCGCGCCAACCCGATCTTCGCCGAGGCTCCCACCGCCATGTGGGTGGTGGCCATCATCGGCACCTTCACCGCCATCTTCGCGGCGGCCATCGCGCTGACCCAGAACGACATCAAGAAGGTGCTGGCCTACTCGACGGTGAGCCAGCTGGCGTACATGTTCATGGCGCTCGGCATCGGCGCCTGGGTCGCGGCGATCTTCCACCTCGTCAGCCACGGCTTCTTCAAGGGCCTGCTGTTCATGGGCTCCGGCTCCGTGATCCACGGGGCGGGCGGGGAGCAGGACATGCGCTACATGGGCAACCTCCGGGAGCGGATGACCTGGACCTATCGGACCATGGTGGTCGGGTCCCTGGCGCTGGCGGGCATCCCGCTCTTCGCCGGGTTCTTCAGCAAGGACGAGATCCTGGCCGAGGCCTTCAGCCGCGGCTACCTGGTGTTCTACCTGGTCGGGATCGTGGTCGCATTCATGACCGCCTTCTACACGTTCCGCATGATCTTCATGACCTTCTGGGGCGAGTGGCGCGGGCCAAGGGGGGTCTGGGAGCACGTCCACGAGAGCGCCATGACGATGGTCGCGCCGCTCGTCATCCTCGCGGTGCCGACCACGTTCCTCGGCCTCCTGCTCGGCATCCCGCCCGAGGAGGGCGTGATCCACACCTGGCTGGAGGAGGTCTTCCACGGGGCGGAGGAGGCGCACGCCGGCGTCCTGCCCGGCTCGATCCTCGACGGCTACCACGCCAGCGGCGAAGTGCATCACTTCGAGCTCTTCGGGCTCGGCGGGCTGCTGCTGCTGGTCGGGGCGGCCGTGGCGATCTCCGGCGTGTGGCTCGCATACCGCTGGTACGTCCGCCAGACCGATGCGCCCCGGCGCTTCGTGGAGCGCATCCCGCTTGGCCTCGGGCCGGGGATGTACGCCGCCAGCGTGAACAAGTACTACGTTGATGACATCTACCAGCTCGTCTGGGCGCGTGGCGGCGTGCTCGTGGCCAACGCGCTGTGGTGGTTCGACGCGAAGGTCATCGATGGAGCGGTGAACGGGGCCGGATGGCTGGCCTCGCGCATCGGCGGCGGCCTTCGCAAGGTCCAGACCGGCCGGGTCGAGAACTACGGGCTGGGGATCGCCGCCGGCCTGGCGATCGTCGTCCTCGTGTACGCGACGGTGGTGCGCTGATGGTCCGATTGGCGCGGGGTATATACGGATATACCCTGGCTCGCCCGTGTGCGCTCGCGACTGTCAGCCGATATAGCAGTAACGCTATAGAGCCCCCCGGACCTGTTTGGCGTCGGCGACCGGCGGCGTATATCCGGATATACCGCGCGGGTGGGCGACGGTGACTGAGCTCCCCACCCTCACCCTCGTCGTCTTCTCGCCGCTCATCGGCGTGCTGCTCCTGCTCCTGATCCCCGGCACCAAGCACCGCGCCATTCGCTGGGCGGCGCTCCTCGCCTCGCTCGTCAGCTTCGCCTTCAGCCTGACGCTGCTCGGCTACGACCCGGCCGGCGCCGAGTTCCAGTTCAACGAGGACCTGCCCTGGATCGAGGCATTCGGGATGCGCTACACGCTCGGCGTGGATGGGTTGTCGGCGGTGCTCGTGCTGCTCACCACGCTCCTGTCGGCGGTCTCGATCTTCTACTCCTGGGTGCCGATCCAGACGCGGGTGAAGGAGTACTACATCGCGCTCCTGCTGCTGATGGTCGGCATGCTCGGCGTGTTCGTGAGCCTCGACCTCTTCCTGTTCTACGTCTTCTGGGAGGTCAGCCTCATCCCGATGTACCTGGTGATCGGAATCTGGGGCGGCCCCCGAAGGATCTACGCCACCGTGAAGTTCGTGATCTACACGATGGTCGGCTCGCTCCTCATGCTGGTCGCCATCCTGGCGGTGGCGATCGCGCACGCATCGGCCGGCAACGACTTCACGTTCAGCTACGAGGCCCTTCGAGGGTTCGGATACGCCGACGGGCTCCAGGCGCTCGCCTTCGTCGCCTTCTTCCTGGCCTTCGCCATCAAGGTGCCGATGTGGCCGCTGCACACCTGGCTGCCCGATGCGCACGTCGAGGCCCCCACGGCCGGCTCGATCCTGCTGGCCGGCGTGCTCCTGAAGCTCGGCGGCTACGGGTTCCTGCGCTTCAGCATCCCGCTGCTGCCGGACGCGGCGGTCAGCTTCGCCCCGATCATCATCGGCCTGGCGGTGATCGCGATCCTGTACGGCGCCCTGGTGGCGATGGTGCAGCCGGACATGAAGAAGCTGGTCGCGTACTCGAGCGTCAGCCACATGGGCTTCGTGATGCTGGGCGCGTTCGTCTTCAACGAGCAGGGCCTGCAGGGGGCCGCGTTCACGATGATCAGCCACGGCATCACGACCGGCGCGCTGTTCCTCCTCGTCGGGATCATCTACGACCAGACCCACGACCGGCAGATCGCCCACATGGGCGGCCTCGGCGCGAAGCTGCCGCACTACGCGGCGATCTTCGGCCTGTTCACCTTCGCCAGCATCGGGCTGCCGGGGCTGTCGGGCTTCATCGGCGAGTTCCTCGTCATCCTGGGCGCGTTCCGCTACAACGGGTTCGTGGCCGCGGCCACGATGCTCGTCGTGATCGCCAGCGCGGTGTATATGCTCTGGATGTTCCAGCGGGTCTTCTTCACCGTCCCGTCGGACTGGATGCGCCGATGGTGGCCGAGCCTGCGCGACATGAGCCGCAACGAGTGGATCGCGCTGGCGCCGCTCATCGTGCTGGTGGTGGGGCTCGGCGTGTATCCGGGACCGGTCCTCGAGCTGCTGGCCGCGCCGGTTGAGCGGATCATCGACGCGGTGAATGGCGCCGGCGTCGGATTGGGGCCGCTGTGGTAACCGATCTCGTCACGCTCCTGCCGGAGCTGATTCTCAGCGCCCTGGTGCTGGTGATCATCACCGTCGACCTGTTCCTGCCGCGCGCCAGCAAGTGGCTGCTCACCCCGCTCACCGTGGCCGGCCTGGTCCTGGCCGGCGCCGCCTGCGTGGTGGTGTGGGACATCAACGAGACGGTGTACAGCGGGTTCTACGTCGTCGACGACGTGTCCGTCTTCCTCAAGGGCACCACGATCGTCATCGGCATCTTGAGCACGCTGTTCGCTCCGGCCTACCTGAACACGCGGCGCATCCCGCTCGGCGAGTTCAACACGATCCTGGTGACGGCGCTCATCGGTATGTGCGTGCTCGCCTCGAGCAGCGACCTCATCACCCTGTTCCTCGGGCTCGAGCTGATGACGATGCCGTCGTACCTGCTGACCGGCCTCCACAAGACCGACCGCTACAGCAACGAGGGCGGGCTGAAGTACTTCCTGCTCGGCAGCTTCGCCTCGGCCATCCTCCTGTTCGGCATCGCGTGGGTGTACGGCCTGACCGGGAGCACGAACATCGCCGCGGTCGCGGCGGCGCTCGATGGCCAGATGTCGGGCGCGCTGCTCGTGGCGCTCGCCTTCCTCACCGTGGGCGGTGCGTTCAAGATCGCGGCCGTCCCGTTCCATTACTGGACGCCGGACGCCTACCAGGGCGCCCCGACCCCGATTACGGGATTCCTCAGCGTCGGTCCCAAGCTGGGCGCCTTCGCCCTCTTGATCCGCGTCTTTGCCGAGGCCCTCGAGCCGCTGCGCGCCGACTGGCTGGGCGTCTTCCTCGTCCTCACGGTGCTGACGATGACGGTGGGCAACGTCGTGGCGCTGACGCAGGTGAACGTAAAGCGGATGCTCGCCTACTCGAGCATCGCCCACACCGGCTACATCATGGCCGGGCTGGCCGCCTTCGCCGCCACCGACGACGCCGAGATCGCCGCGCAGGGCATCGAGTCGGTCCTGTTCTACGTCCTGGGCTACGGGGTGATGAACATCGCCGCCTTCGCGGTGGTCGCCATGCTCCAGCGCGACACCGATCGCTATGGCGGGCTGAACTCGTTCGCCGGGCTCGCCGGCCGCGCGCCGTGGCGGGCTGCCGCCATGGCGGTCCTGATGCTCAGTCTCACCGGCATCCCGCCCACGGTCGGCTTCTTCGCGAAGCTGTACGTGCTGCTCGCCTCGGTCGCCGCCGGCCTCGAGTGGCTGGCGGTGATCATCGTCCTCAACGCCGCGCTGGCCGCGTTCTACTACCTGCGCGTCGTGGTCTACATGTACATGCGCGATCCCGAGGTGCAGCCGGCCGCGCTGGACAGCTCCCCGTCCGGGTCGCTGGCCCTCGTCCTGTCGGTCGCCGCCGTGGTCCTCCTCGGGCTCTTCCCGGGAGCCGTGCTCGGCCTCCTCGAGGTGTCCGCGGCGAGCCTCTTCTAGCCCATGGCCCCCACCTCCGACGATGGGATCGGAGCCGCCGCGGCGGCGCTGCTGGGTGACCGCCGGCTGCTGATCGCCACGAACCGCGGTCCGGTTTCGTTCGCGAGCGGCGCGGATGGCACGCTGAAGCCGCGCCGTGGATCCGGCGGGCTGGTCACCGCCCTCGGCCAGGTCGGCCGCCACGTGCCGATCACCTGGATCGCGGCGGCCATGAGCGAGGGCGACCGGCGCGCCGCCGCCGACCCGAAGCTGCTGCGCGAGGTGGGAGGCGCCGACGACCACGTGCGGCTGCGGTTCGCATCGGTGGAGCGATCCGTGTATGAGGCGGCCTACAACGTGGTGGCCAACCCGTTCCTCTGGTTCCTCCAGCACCAGATGTGGAACCTGCCGGAGCGGCCGGTGATCGACGCCGCCCTGATGCGCGCCTGGGAGCGTGGGTACATGGCGCTCAACGAGGCCTTCGCAAAGGCCGTGCTGGCGCAGACGCGCGGTGACCGGGCACCGCGCATCATGCTCCACGACTACCACCTCTACTGCGCCGCCGGTCCGATCCGCGAGGCGCGGCCACGGGCGGTGATCAGCCACTTCACCCACATCCCGTGGCCGCCGTCCTCCATCTGGCAGACGATCGCGCCGACCATCCGCGAGGGCATCGCCACGGGCCTGCTGGCGAACGACGTGGTGGGCTTCCAGACCAGGCGCTACGCCCACAACTTCCTGCGCATGGTCGAGTCGTTCGTCCCGGACGCGCGCGTCGACTACGAGGCGTCGACCGTCCGCCATCGACGCCGGACGATCCACGTCCGCAGCTACCCGATCAGCATCGACGTCGAGGCCACCAGGCGCGTCGCGGGCTCCCGCGGCGCCCGGCGACGGGCAGACCAGCTGCTCGGCGGTACGCGCGAGCGGGTCATCGTGCGCGTCGACCGGCTCGAGCCGTCGAAGAACATCCTTCGCGGCTTCCTCGCCTACGAAGCGCTGCTCCAGCGCAGCCCGCGGCTCCGCGGCCGGATCAGCTTCCTCGCCTTCCTCGTCCCGTCGCGCACCGGGCTGCGCGAGTACGGGCACTACGGCCGGATGGTCCAGAGCGCCGTCGATCGCATCAACGCCCGCTTCGGACGCGCTGGCTGGCGGCCGGTCCAGCTCTTCTACGAGAACGACTACGCCCAGGCGCTGGCCGGCCTCTCGATCGCCGATGTCGTGCTCGTCAATCCCCTCGTCGACGGCATGAACCTCGTCGCCAAGGAGGCGGTCGTCGTCTCGCAACGCGACGCGGTGCTCGTGCTGTCCGAGACCGCCGGCGCGTTCGACCAGATGGCCGATGGCGCGCTGGCGGTGGCGCCCGCCGACGTGGTCGGCACCGCCGATGCGCTCGCCACCGCACTCGCGATGGAGCCCGACGAGCGACAGCGACGGCTCGCGAAGCTGCGCCGCGGCGTCGAGCGCGAGGACATCACCTGGTGGCTCCAGCGCCAGCTCGAGGACCTGGCCGAGATCGCCGGCTCGCGCTGAGGATGCGGGTCTTCGGCGGCATCGGTCGCTTCCATCGCGACGCGCGCCTCTTCCTGATCACCACGGTCGTCTCCGGCGGGGCCCTCAGCCTGTACTGGATCGACTTCAACCTGTACCTGGCCTCGCTGGGACTGGAGCCGGCCACCATCGGCGTGGTGGCCACGGTCGGCTCGACCGCCGGTGCATTGGCCGCCTTCCCCGCCAGCGCCCTGTCCGACCGGTTCGGTCGGCGGACGGTGATGGCCGGCGGCCTGCTGCTGGCGCTCGTCGCGGTCATCGGGCTGCTGCTCAGCGAGGCGGTCATCGCGATCGCGCTGTTCGCGGCGCTCTGGTCGGCCGGCCAGCAGTCGCTCATGGTGGTGCAGGCGCCGTTCCTGGCCGAGCACAGCGACCCGGAGCATCGGAACGAGCTGTTCGCCACGCAGTCGGCGATCTTCACCATGACGAACGTGCTGGCGGCGGTGCTCGGGGGTGTGGTGGCCACCGCGATCGCCGGCATCGCCGGCTTCGACCCGGGCGGGCCGGAGACCTACCGCGTGATCCTGGTGATCATGGCCCTGCTGCTGATGGCCGCCTTGGCCACGATCGGCCTGCTGACCGACGACCGACCGCGGTCACGGCGAGGGCCGAATCGGCTTCGCGAGCTGGGCGAGCCGGCGCGCCATCCGACGGAGGATGCGCGGCCGCGAACGCTGATGGGGATCACGATCACCGACCGTGGCCGCTTCGTGCGGCTGCTGCTCCCGGGCTTCCTCATCGCCACCGGCGCGGGGCAGGTGATCCCGTTCCTCAACCTCTTCGTCCAGCAGAAGTTCGGGCTCGACCTCGCGTCGCTCAACGCCCTGTTCGCCTTCACGAGCCTCGGCACGGTGGCCGCCATGCTGGCCCAGCCGCGCCTGGCACGCCGGTTCGGGCAGATCACCTCGGTCGTCATCGTGCAGGGCGCGAGCATCCCGTTCCTCGTCGTGCTCGGTTTCTCGCCGCTGCTGTGGTCGGTGATCCTGGCCATGGCGGTCCGCAATTCGCTGATGAACGCCGGCAACCCGATCTTCTCCGCCTTCGCCATGGAGCACGTGGCGCCGGTCGAGCGCGCCACGCTGGCCGCGGCGATGAGCGTGCTGTGGCAGATCGGCTGGGTCATCGGCGGCGCGTGGTATGCGCTGCTCCAGGCGACGCTCGGCTTCGATGGCGGCTACACGGTGAACTTCCTGACCGTGATCACCCTCTACTCGATCGCGACCGGACTGTACTGGCTCTGGTTCCGCGCCGCCGACCGACGGAAGCTGGCGGGCGCCTAGGCCAGGACCGTGGCCAGCCGCGCGAGGAACGCGGCCGTGGCGTCCACGTCCGGCAGCACGACGTCGGCCGCGCCGGCGACCTCCGATGGCACCCGCTCGTCGGCGCCGCCGACGCCGACGATCACGCCCTGCAGCCGGCCGGCCGCCCGGGCATCCGCGACGGCGGCGAACATATCGAGGTCGGTGAGGTCGTCGCCCATCACCACCGCGCCGCGCAGGCCGAAGCGCTCGATGATCGTGCGCGTCGCCGTGCCCTTGTTCCCCATTCCGACCGGCCGCAGCTCGATGATCATCTTCCCACCTCCCAGCTCGATGCCCGGTGGCGGCGCGCCGAGGGCGCGCAGCACGGTGGCCCGCACGTTCTCCCGGTCGGCGGCCTTTCGGTAGTGGACGCTGGCCGACACGCCCTTGTGCTCGATGACCACGCCGTCGATGAGCGGCACCCGGTCGAGCATGCTGTCGAGCAGCAGCCGGAGGCGGGCCGCATCGGGTGACGGGCTCGGCTCCTCCACGCCGGGCTCGAGCCACTCGGTCCCGTGGTTGCCCGCGATCAGCAGCTCCGGCACGCCGATCATCTGGCGCGCGTCCATCGGCGCCCGGCCGGTCACGATCGCCACGACGGCCAGCCGCCGCGCCAGGGACCGCAGCGGCGTGGAGGCTCCGTCGACCAGGTGCGCCCGCGACGGGTCGCTGACGATCGGCGACAGGGTGCCATCGAAGTCGGTGAGCAGCCCGGCCGGCGTGGCGCGCAGCGCGTCGGTCGCCAGAGCCAGGGCGCGCTCCAGCGACTCATCGGTGCGGCGGCTAGACTCGGCCATGTGAAGCGTCTCTCCTCCTGGGCGCTCCCGATCATCCTGGGGGTGGCGGGGGTCGCCCTCATTATCGTCGGCAGCGTCGCCCTGGGGGACGAACCCGCCGCCAGCCTGCCGCCGATCGCGCAGCCCACGGCCACGCCCGTGCCGACCGCCACCGCTGGGCCGAGCGCCTCCGAGACGCACGCTCCCTCGCCGAGCGGCGATCCGACCGACACGGCGTCGCCGACGCCCTCGCCGCTGCCGGAGAGCGTGACGGCGGTCCAGATGGAGATCCCCTCGGTCGCCATCAACGTCGTCGTCCGCCAGTCGACGAGCGCGGAGACCGACAGCTTCCCGCCGACCGATGCCGCCTACATCCTGCGCAGCAGCAGCCAGCCGGGCCGCAATGCCAACTCCTACGTCTTTGCCCACGCGCTCAACACGCTGTTCAAGCCGCTCTGGAACGTGCAGATCGGCGCGGACGTGCTCGTCCGCATGTCGGACGACTCGGTCCTGCGCTACGTCGTCACCGAGGTGCGACCGAACGTGCCGTGCCCCGACCCGGATGCCGACCCGGCGCTGAACCCACCGAATCCGCCGCTGGCGCTGCAGATCCACGACAACTGCGACGAGGGCGGCTTCTGGACCGCACCCACCGACCACGAGCGCCTCACCCTGCAGACCTCGCAGGGCTACAACCGCAACTGGGGCGAGCTGGTCGTGGTGGCCGAACCCGCCGGCTGACGCAGGTAGCGGCCAGTCCGCGCCCGTTTGTCGGGGGTGCAACGAACGACGACGCAGGACGCAAACTCGGGCACCCTGTGCCCGAGCGACAAACCACGGTGAAGTTCAGGCTGATGTCGCGTCGAACTTGGTCGTTGTTTGCCCGCCGCGCAATGACAAGCGCCCGCTTCAGATCCGCTGCGCACCCCGGCCTCGGACGAACCAGGCAGGAACCATGGTCACGACGCCCACCACGAGCGCGATCGCGAACACGAGCCCCAGCACCCCGGCCGCCTCACCCTGGGACCACTCCTCGAGCAGGGCCACGAGGGCCAGCGATGCCTGCGGGTCCACACCGATGAACTCCGGTCGCCGCAGCGCGTCGACCAGCACATCGCGCTGCGCCGGGTCGTTGATGAGCTGCGAGAGCTCGTCGATCCGGTTCTGCCCAATCGAAGTCAGCAGCGCCAGCCCGACGCTCATCCCGATCGTCCGCGTGATCTGGAGCATCGCACTTGCCACGCCGTATGCGCCGACACCGGCGGCCTCGACGGCCGCGGTCGCCCGCGGCGAGACCGTGAGCCCGAAGCCCGCCCCGTAGATCGCCAGGTCGCGCACGAGCCGGCCAAGATCGGTCTCCACGCCCCAGGCGAGCGCCAGCCACAGCCCGACCGCGGTGAGGACGACCCCCACCACGCTCACCAGCCGCTCCCCGAAGAAGCCGGACACGATCCCGCCGACGAGCGCACCGGCCGCGATCGCCAGGGTCAGCGCGGTCAGCGCCGTCGAGGCCTGCGTATCGGTCCCGAACAGGACGCGATTCACGAAGACCGGCCCGCCGATGATTGCCGTGGCGAGGGTGTAGCCCGTCAGCAGGCTCACCCCGTTGGCGGCACTGAACGCCCGATCCCGGAACAGGCGCAGGTCGACCAGCGGTGACGCCGAGCGCAGCTCGAGCCAACAGAAGGCCGCGAAGGCGAGCGCGCCGACCACAAGGCCGCCCAGCACCAGCGGATCCGCCCAGCCGTTCGCACCGGAGACGGTGATGGCGCCGATGCCGGCGACGAGCGCCACGCTCAGGAGCGCCGCGCCGCCGAGGTCGAGCCGGGCGCGGACCCGAGGGGTCTCGATCCCGCCGGCTACGACGTAGATGAGGAGGAGGGTGACGATCCCGATCGGAACGTTGAGCAGGAAGATCCACTGCCAGTTCGCGAGGTCAAGCCCCGGAATCGGCAGGTTGAAGTTCAGGAGCACCCAGGCGCCGTAGGCAGGCCCGATCGCCATGCCGATGTAGGTCGCCGCACCCTCGACGCCCAGCGCCGTCGCTCGCGCACGGCCGGTGAACAGGTGGCTGGCCAGCGCCATCGACAGGGGCACCAGCGCGCCCCCGCCGAAGCCCTGCACGACCCGCCAGCCGATGAGCCAGGCCAGGCCATCCTCCGGTCCAGCCATGCGCGACAGACCGGCGCCCGCCGACCCGATGACGAACAGGAGCAGCGCCACGACGTACAGGCGCCGCGCACCCCACAGGTCGGCGCCGCGGCCGGCCAGCGGCATCGCGACCACGTAAGCCAGCAGGTACGCGTTGACGATCCAGCTGACGCGGGCGAGGTCGGCCCATCCGCCGAAGTCGGCCACGATCGACGGAAGGGCGATCGCGACGACCATCAGCTCGGCGCCGCCGAGGAGCACACCCAGGCTGGCGAAGACGAGGGCTGCCCACGCCGCCGCCGGGTGGATCCGCACCGCCTTCCCAGACTCCGGTCCCGTCACAGCTCCGCGCGACTCAGGGCGAGACGGCCGAGGGCGAGCAGCAGCCCCGCGGCGATGAACGCCGCGCCGGCGCTCCGCCACGCGTCGGCGACGGGGACCGAACCGTCGGTCAATGAGGCAAGCTCGAGGAACGCCGAGCCGGGGACGAGGCCGCCCGCCTGCGGCAGGAGCCATGCGGCCACCATCGTTGCGCCGCAGCCGAGGATCGCGACCAGCGCGGCATGCGCCGGTCGGAAGACGCAGCCCACCAGCAGGCCGAGCGCCACGGCCGCCGCGACGGTCGAGGCCGTGCCGCCGATCAGGACCGCGAAGGCGCCGGGATCCAGCCGGAGCGAGACGCCGCTGGCGGCGAGCCATCCGAGCACCGCGGCGGCGACCAACCCGGACAGCGCCACGGACCAGAGCGCCACGAACCACCCACCCAGGAGCATCCCCCGCGGGACCGATCGAGCGACGAGCCAGCCGGCACGTCCCTGGAGGCGCTCGTCGGCGAGCGACCAGGCGGCGATCACCGCGACGAGCGAGGTCGCCGCTCCGAGGCCGATCGCCAGGCGCTGCATGGTGACCGGCAGCGCGGCGGGCAGCAGCGCGACGGCCGCGCCCGTCCCCACGAACGCCACGAGGAGCAGCATCAGGCGAAACGTGATCCACAGCTCGCGCACGGCGAGCCGGGTCACGACGCTGGCCTGGCTCACCTCCGCGCGGCCGCCCGTCTGTCGGCCAGGGCGCCGATCCCTCGCATCGAGAGTGGCAGGCCGGCAGCCTCGAGGTCCGCGATCGGTGCGTGCAGCGCAAGCCGCCCGCCACGGATGAGGGCGACGTGAGTCGTCAGCCCCGCCTCGCTGGCGGGGTACCGGCTGGCGAGCAGGATCGTGCGGCGTCTCCCGGGCAGGCGGAGCATGCGGGAGCGGTCCTCCGCCTCCAGTGCACGCAGCGGCTCGTCGAGCAGCAGGACCTCCGGGTCAGCCAGCAGCGCCGCCGCCAGGCCGGTCCGTTGGACGAGCGGCGGCCCACCCCTTCGGACCGGACGGTCCCATGCGTCGAGGGGCACGTGCGCCCAGGCGAGCGCGCGGTCGATTCGTCGGGCCGCATCCGCGGTCGACAGCTCGAGGAGGCCCGCCGTTAGGTCGAGCGCCTCGCGCGGCGTCATCCACGACGGGATGCCCGGCTCGGGTCCCATGTAGGCGATCCGGCGCCCCCATCCTTCAGCCGATGGATCGCGCAGCCCGGCGATCTCGATCCGCCCGCGATCAGGCCGTGACAGACCGGCGAGCACGCGCAGGAGGACGGATGCACTCTCTTCGGGCTCGCCGACGAGCAGGAGCCGCATGCCGACCGGCACCGTCAGCGAGCAGCCGTCGAGGAGCCGGCTCCGCTTCAGTTGGGTGGCCGAGACCGCGGATGGGCGGAGCACCCGGAGCGACGGCGCGCTCCACAGCGCGTCCGGGGTCGAGCTCGCCAGCACCGCACCTCCTCGTCGGGCCGTCCGGGGCGGCCCTCAGCCGATGCTAGCACGGGTCCTTGACGCGGCCGGCGGCGCTCGCATATCATAAGCATCGGCTTATATAAATCCGCATTTGATAAAGAATCGCTTTGTGATCCCCACGCCCTCCGAGACTCCCGGCGAGCAGGACCTGCGCCGCCTCCGTACCCTGTACCGCGCCCTCGGCGACGAGACGCGGCTGCGGGTGATCGGCCTGCTTGCCGAGATCGGCCCGATGCCGGTCGGTGAGCTCTCCTCGCGCGTCGGCCTGTCCCAGCCGCTCATCAGCTGGCACCTGCGGATCCTCCGGCTGGCAGGTCTCATCGACACGAGCCGCAACGGCCGTGAGGTGATCTGCCGCCTGCGGACGGCGGCCTTCGAGGAGCTCCACGAGGCAGAGGCGCGGCTCATCGGAGGCACGGCCGGCGTGACCCGCGCGCCCGATGCGACCGGGACGGTGCCGGATGTCAACTAGCGCCCCGCACCTGCGACGCGGCGACTCGGTCCTGCCGGCCTGGGTGAAGGAGGGGGGCCGTGCGGTCCTCGCCCCCGTCGTCCGCCTCGCGATCGCCCTGCACCTGACCCCGAACACGATCACCGTCATCGGGCTCGGTATCACGATCGTCGCCGCCACGCTGGTGGCGCTCGACTGGCTGCTCGTCGGCGCCGCCATCCTCACCGCCGGCTCGCTGCTCGACGCTGTCGACGGCGCGCTGGCCCGCGCGCCGGGCAGCGGCACGGCCTTCGGCGGGTTCCTCGACTCGACGCTCGACCGCGCGGGCGAGGCGATCCTGTTCATCGGCGTCGGCACCTGGCTGCTGCGCACGCAGCCCGACCCCATCCTGCCGGTCGTGGCCCTGATGGTCGCCCTGGCCGGATCGTTCCTCGTGAGCTACACGCACGCGCGGGCGCAGGGCATGGGGCTCGCCGCGAACGTCGGCCTCGCGCCGCGCACCGAGCGGCTGGTGCTCGTGATCGCCGGCGTCGCCCTCGCCGGGCTGGGGCTCACGATCGGCCTCGTCGGCATCCTCGTCATCCTCGCCGTTCTGACGGTCATCACCGTCGTCCAGCGCATCCGACACGTGTGGCGGCTCAGCCCGGCCGGCACGCTCGACAGCAAGGAGAACTGATCACGTGGCTTCGACCAACGGAAAGGCCGCCGGGAACGCCAATCGTCCCACTCACAGGGTGCAGGACGGCAAGGTCCGCGTCGCCATCGTCGGCGTCGGCAACTGCGCCAGCAGCCTCGTGCAGGGGCGCTACCACTACGCCGACGCGATGGACGGCGACTTCATCCCCGGCCTGATGCACGTCAACCTCGGCGGCTATCACATCCGCGACATCGAGTTCGTGGCCGCCTTCGACGTCGACCGCAACAAGGTCGGCACGGACCTCTCGGAGGCCATCGACACGGAGCCGAACAACACGTTCCGCTTCGCGGACGTGCCGCACCTGGGGGTGAACGTGGATCGCGGGATGACCCATGACGGTCTCGGAAAGTACCTCTCCGAGATCATCGAGAAGGCGCCTGGGCCGACGGCCGACGTGGTCGGCATCCTGAAGGAGCGCAAGGTCGACGTCTTGGTCAGCTACCTCCCGGTCGGGTCGGAGCAGGCCACGAAGTGGTATGCCGAGCAGGCCATCCAGGCCGGCGTCGCGTTCGTGAACGCCATCCCGGTCTTCATCGGCCGCGAGCCGTACTGGCAGCGCCGTTTCGCGGAGGCGGGCCTGCCGATCATCGGCGACGACATCAAGAGCCAGGTCGGCGCCACGATCACCCACCGCGTCCTGACCCGGCTGTTCATGGACCGCGGGGTCCGGATCGACCGCACGTACCAGCTGAACTTCGGCGGCAACACCGACTTCCTGAACATGCTCGAGCGGGAGCGGCTCGAGTCGAAGAAGATCAGCAAGACGAACGCGGTCACCAGCATGATCGACTACGAGATCGACGAGGACGACGTCCACGTCGGCCCCAGCGACTATGTGCCGTGGCTGAAGGACCGCAAGTGGTGCCACATCCGGATGGAGGGCACGACCTACGGCGACGTGCCGCTGAACCTGGAGCTCAAGCTCGAGGTCTGGGACTCACCGAACAGCGCCGGCGTGATCACCGATGCCATCCGATGCGCGAAGCTCGGCCTCGACCGTGGCCTGGCCGGCACGCTCGTGGCGCCGAGCTCGTACTTCATGAAGAGCCCGCCACTCCAGGTCCACGACGACATCGCGCATAACCGGGTGGAGGACTTCATCCGCGGCGACGACAACGAGGTCCTCAACGGGACGGAGAAGCCGACGCCGCGGAAGACGAGGAAGCTGGCGAAGCCGAACCGGCGCGGCGAGGCGAAGGCGGCAGCGGCCGAGGTCGCCTGACGATCCCCCGCGGCGGCTATCCTCGGGGCATGTCGCTCGGCAGCGCGGTGTCCGGCCTCCTTCGCCGAGTTGGCGCGATCGGCGCCTTCTCGGCCGTGGCCGCCACCCAGCCGGCCGAGGGCGAGCGGAAGCGGGAGGTGGTGACCTACTGGCTCTACCGCCTCGCCGAGCGCGTGATCAACGCCGTGCCGCGCGGTCTGGCGATGCCCGCGGCGGCGGCGGTCGGCAACATCGCCTACGACCTCGCGGGCTCGAAACGGGACCTGATCCACGCCAACCTCGCCCGGCCGATGGGCCTGCCACCGGATGACCGGCGGGTGAAGCGCGCCGCCCGGCGCGCCTTCCGCAACTACGCGAAGTATCTCGTGGACATGATGCGGATCGGTGACCTGACCGAAGAGCAGGCTCACGACCTCGTTCGGATCGAGGATATCGGCGTCCTCCATCGGGCACGGGCCATGGAGAAGGGCGTGCTGCTGTGCACGGTCCACGTGGGAGGCATGGACCTCATCGGTCCCGGGCTGAAGGCGCACGGCGAGTCACTCCACGTCGTCGCCGACGACACGACCTACGGGCGCCTGTACGACCATCTCGCCTCTGCCCGGAAGCGGCAGCACATCTTCCTCATTGGCTGGCGCAACCTGCGTGGCCTGTTCCGCGCGCTCCGCGATCGCGAGAACCTCGTCCTTTTCTGTGACGGTGGGTATCGCCGCGGTGACGTGCCGGTCGAGTTCTGCGGCGAGCCGACCACCTTCCCGCTCGGCCCCGCCACGCTGGCCGCCAAGAGCGGTGCGCCGATGCTGCCGGTGGCCGCCCAGCGCACCGCCGACGACCGCTTCCGCGCCGCGGGGCTGCCGCTGGTCGAATGCCGGAGCACCGATCCGGCAGAGCTGTACCGCGCCACGCAGGCGATCGCCGACGCGCTGGCCGGCGTGATCGCGGAGGATCCCGGGCAGTGGTACATGTTCCGCCCCGTCTGGCCACAGACCGATGCCGACCGCACCCACGCGCGTGCGGCGCTGGAGGCCGCCCGCCGCGGCGAGGACTGGGCGAAGATCGCCGTCTGATGCTCCTCCGCGCCGCCCTGGTCGTCGCCGACGCCCTCGTCAACCTCCTGCCGTCGGGGCTCGCGTACCGGCTGGCGGACCTCGCCGGCGACGCCTGGTACCGGGCGGCCGCCGACCGACGCCGGCTCGTGGCGGCCAACCTCGCGCGAGTGTGCGAGGCGACCGGGCGACCGACCTCCGGAGCCAGCTTCACGGCAATCGTGCGCGCCGCGTTCCGCAACCACGCCCGCTACTACCTCGAGCTGCTTCGGACGCCGCACTATCCGCTGGACCGCATCGATGAGCAGGTCGAGGTGCCGGAGTGGGACGCGTACGAGGGTCCGCTGCGCGGCGGGCCGGCCATGCTCGTCAGCTGGCACCTCGGCAACTTCGAGCCCTTTGGCGTCTTCCTCGCGGTGCGCGGCATTCGGCCGCTCGCGCCGATCGAGGAGATCGAGCCACGGGCCCTCTTCGAGTTCCTCGCGTCGCGCCGCGGCGGCGGCGGGCCGGAGCTGGTGCCGGTTGCGCGCTCGCGCCGGGCCCTCGTCGAACGGCTGCGCGGCGGCGGGCTGGTGGCGATCATCGGCGACCGCGACCTGCCCGGTGACGGCCAACCGGTGACGATCTTCGGGCATCGGACCACGCTGCCGATCGGCCCCGCCTGGCTGGCCGTGACGCACGGGGCAGCGCTGCTGGTCGGGCGCTGCCTTCGGATCGGTCCCGATCGATTCCGCGCCATCGGCACCTTCGTCGAGCTTCCCGGCAGCGGCGACCGGCGCGAGGACGTGCGGATCGTGGTCGAGCGGATTGCGGCCGGCTTCGAGCGCGACATCGGCGCCGCTCCGGAGCAGTGGTGGGGCGCCTTCCAGCCGTTCTGGCCGGACCTGGGTTCCCCGTCGTGAGCAACGACCCGAAACCAGGCTTCAGCGTGGGATCGAAGCGCGGGGACCGCCCGCGGAACGGCGGCGAGCGCGGGCACGCCGACATGCACATCCACTCGCTGTTCTCCGATGGCACCGCATCGGTCCGGGACATCCTCGACCATGTCGAGGAGCACACCGACCTCGACGTCATCGCCATCACCGACCACGAGCGGGTCGACGGCGCCCTGCGTGCCGCCGAGATCCACGCCGCGGGCGCGTACTCCTTCGACCTCGTCGTCGGCGAGGAGGTCACCACGCGACGCGGCCACGTGCTGGCGCTCTTCATCACCGAGCGGATCCCGGCGCTGCGGCCGCTGGAGGACTCCCTCCACGCCATCCACCGCGCGGGCGGCCTGGCGATCGCCGCGCATCCGCTGGCCCCGCTGCCGCTGAGCGTCGGCAAGCGCAGCCTGCGCCGGGTGAGGGACCACGAGCACGAGGACGTCTACTTCGACGCGCTCGAGCTCTTCAACCCGAGCTACGCCGGCCGCACGCGGCACGGCGCGCGGATGGACCTCAACGCCGCCGAGCTCGGCCTTCCGGGGGTCGGCAACTCCGATGCCCACGTCCTCGAGGGCATCGGCACCGGCTTCACGACCTTCCCGGGCTGGACCGCGCTCGACTATCGCGCAGCCGTCCTGCTCGGCGACGTCAGCGCCGAGGGTGCGCACTGGACTTCCTCTCACAATGTGGACGTCTACCGCCGCCAGCTGCACGCCAAGCTGCGCCACCTGTGGCACACCGTGCGGCCGGGGCACGCGGACTGGCGCTGAGGCACCGGCGGTCCATCCGTCACCGGCCGACCGGCCGATCGGCACTACCGGGCGCGCGCGGGGCCGAGGGACGCTGTGACCGTGAGCGGACGACGCCGGCGCCGACGGATCGGCGGCTGGGGGATCAACGCCGGGCTGCGCGTCGTCATCGTGGCCTTTGCCGTCGAGGCGGCGATGGCCGGCGCGGATCCCCGCTTCGAGGGCAAGGGGATCGTCGTCCGCAACCTCGTGTTCGTGGGGACCGCCCTGACGCTCGCCTTCCCGCTCGCCCATGCTCTCCGTCGTCATCCGCGCGCCGCGTACCCGCTCCTCGCCGATACGATGTTCCTGTCGATCCTCGCCGTCGACATGGCCGCGAACTCGCTCGACCTCTATTCCCTGCCGTGGCGGTTCGACCTGATCCCCCACACCTACGGTCCAATGGCGGGCTTCGCAACGCTCCGGGTGCTGGGCATGGCGGCCGTGCCCGGCGCGATCCTCGTGAACGCGGCGCACGTGCTGTTCGAGGTCCAGGAAGCGCTCGGCGACGCCCTGTTCGAGACGCACAACGTCCGCGGCTGGTGGGACACGATCGGCGACCTCACCGCGGGCCTCATCGGCTCGGTCGCGGTTCCCTGGCTCTTCGTGCGCGCCCGCAGTATCCGCGCGGTCGCGCGGCGCCGGCAGCCGGCCGCCGCCTGAGATCGAGGGCCTGCGCATCGGTCATACTCTCGGGACCGTGGCAGATCGCGCGCCCTCGACCGCCTCGCTGCTCGACGCCCCGCCGAGCCCCCTCGTGGCCGCCCGCGGGGATCGTCGTCCGCTGAAGGTCGGCATCGTCAGCCCGTACGGCTATCCGCACCCCGGCGGAGTGAACGAGCACGTTCGCCACACATACGACGCCATGACCGCCATGGGTCACGACGTGTGGGTCATCACCAGCAAGTACGGTCGGGAGCGGGAGAGCGAGGGGCACGTGATCCGGCTCGGCACCGGCTGGGCGGCGCCGGCCAACGGCAGCGTCGGCCGCGTGACCCTCGGACTGCGCTTCAAGCACCAGGCCCGCGAGGTCCTTGCCGAGCACCGATTCGACATCCTCCACTTCCACGAGCCGTTCGTGCCCTTCCTGTCCCCGACGATGCTCGACGCGTCCGAGACGGTGAATATCGCCACCTTCCATGCCTTCGGCGGCTTCAGCCCGTCGTACTGGATCGGCAGCCGATTCGCCGGGCGCCTCGCGAACTTCCTCCACGGCCGGATCGCCGTCTCGGGGGCCGCGCGCCACTTCATCAACCGCTACTTTCCCGGCGATTACCGGATCATCCCGAACGGGGTCGACCTCGACCGATTCGTGAACGCCGAGCCGTTCGAGGACCTGCGAGACGGCACGCTGAATATCCTGTTCGTCGGGCGCTTCGAGGAGCGCAAGGGGCTCATCCACCTCCTGAAGGCATATCACCGGCTCCGAAAGCGGAAGGTGGACGCGCGGCTGCTCGTCGTCGGCGCCGGCCCGAAGGAACGCGAGTACCGGCGCTTCGTCGGGCTGCGCGGCATCCGCGACGTCGAGTGGTTCGGGCGCGTCAGCGACGAGGACAAGGTGCGCTACTTCGCGTCGGCCGACATCTACTGCGCGCCGAACACCGGCCAGGAGTCGTTCGGGATCGTGCTGCTCGAGGCGATGGCCGCGGGCGTCCCGATCGTGGCGTCCGACATCCACGGCTTCAAGAAGGTCGTCGAGCGGAACGTCCAGGGGCTGCTCGTGGAGCCGCGCAACCCGCGAGCCCTGGCGGCCGCGCTCTACTCGCTTGCCCGCGACCCCGAGCTGCGCCACGACATGGGCGAGGCCGGCCGCGCCCGCGCCCCGGAGTTCACGTGGGACCGGGTGACCGAGCAGATCGTCGACTTCTACTACGAGACGCGCGACCGGGTGCTCGCCTCGCGGACGTGATTCGGGACGACGGCGGTCCCGTCGTCACATCGGCTTGCGATAGCTGGTGAACGTCTTCTCGGGTGCGAAGCC
>DASVEQ010000090.1:0-12047 GCA_036380455.1 Candidatus Limnocylindria bacterium
GCAGATCACCGCCGCGCAGCGCGCGCGCGGCCTCGACACAGAGGGGTCGCTCTGGCGCCGAATTCGCGGGGTCGTGCCGATCGTGGGCCCGGTCATCCTCGGCTCGATCGCCGAGGTCGAGGAGCGCACGATGGCGCTCGAGGCGCGCGGGTTCACCCGTCCCGGACGTCGGACCCTGCTCTGGGCACCGCGCGACTCCGGCCGGGAGGCCCTCCTGCGCTGGGGGCTGCTGGTCGGGCTCGCCGCACTCATCGTCGCCCGCATCGCGGGGATCGGCGGATGAGCCTGCAGCTATCCGGGGTGGGCTACCGGTACGCGGGCGCGCAGCGGCCCTCGCTCCTCGACGTCGACCTCGAGCTCCCACAGGCCACGGTCGTCGGGCTCACGGGTGCATCGGAATCGGGGAAGACGACGCTCTGCCTGGTGGCGAGCGGGCTGGCGCCGCGGACGGTCGGCGGGCGGATCCGCGGCACGATCCGGCTCGACGGCGAGGATGTGGACGCCTGGCCGATGCACCGGCTTGCGGAGCGCATCGGCATCGGCTTCCAGAACCCGGCGACGCAGCTCAGCCAGGTCGCCGACACCGTCTTCGAGGAGGTGGCCTTCGGGCCGATGAACGTCGGGCTGCCGCGGGAGGAGATCGTCGAGCGATCGTGGGGCGCGCTCGACGCCCTGCGCATCGCCGACCTGGCGGAGCGCGATCCGCGACGGCTCTCCGGAGGCCAGCAGCAGCTGGTGGCCATGGCCGGGCTGCTCGCGATGCGCCCGACCCACCTCGTCCTCGACGAGCCGACCGCGCAGCTCGACCCGGCCGGCACGCGCCTCGTGGCCGATGCCATCGCGCGGCTCGCCCGGGCGGGCGCGAGCATCCTCGTCGCCGAGCAGAAGACTGACCTGCTCGCCGCGGTCGCCTCGCGGGTGCTGGTCCTGGACGCTGGGCGGGTGGTCCGAGACGGTCCGGTGGCCGAGGTGCTGACCGAACACGCCCTCGCCGAGCTCGGGGTCGCGCTGCCCTCTGCCGTCCGGCTGCGCGCCGCGCTCGCCGGCGCGGGGCTCGACCCGGCGCTGCTGGGGACGGGCTGATGGTCGCCGTGACGGTCACGGGGCTGGTGCACGTCTACCGCGAGGGAGCCGTCCGAGCCCTGGACGGCGTCGACCTCGCCATCGGTGTTGGCGAACGGGTGGCGATGATCGGCCAGAACGGGAGCGGGAAGACCACGCTCGTCCGCCACCTGAACGGTCTCCTGCGGCCGACCGAGGGCCGCGTCTTCGTCGACGGCGCCGACGCTGCGACCCTGACCGTCGCGCAGCTGGCCGCCCGGGTTGGCCTCGTCTTCCAGGACCCGGATCGGCAGATCTTCTCCGGGGCGGTCCGCTCGGAGGTGGAGTTCGGCCCCCGCAACCTCGGACTTCGGGGCGCGGAGCTGGCCGCGGCCGTGGACGCGGCTCTCGAGACCACCGGGCTGTCCGGAGAGGAGCGGACGAACCCGTACGACATCGGTCAGTCCCGCCGGAAGCTGCTGGCGCTCGCGTCGGTGCTCGCGATGCGAACGCCGGTCCTCGTGCTCGACGAGCCGACGACCGGACAGGATGCGCGCGGCGTGGAGCGAGTGCGCGCCGTGGTCGAATCGGTGGCCGCCGAGGGGAGGACCGTCATCGCCATCAGCCACGACATGCGCTTCGTGGCGGAGGCCTTCGAGCGCGTGGTCGTGATGCGAGCCGGCAGGATCGTGCTCGACGGCACGCCGGCCGTGGCCTTCGCGGACGCGAACCGCGACGTGCTGCGCTCCACGTTCCTCGAGCCGCCCCTCGCCGCGACTGTCGGTCACCGCCTCGGGCTCGGCAGCACGCCGACGGACGCGAGCCTCGTGGAAGCGCTTCGCGCGCGGGCTGCGGCGGGCTAGGTGTAGTACCCGGGCGGCGGCGGGAGCGGGTTCCCCTCGGCGTCGACGCGCGCCTCGAGATCGAGGTCGTCGCGATGCGATCGCCCCTCGATCGGCCCGGGGATCGGCAGGGCCATGACCGAGTGCGGGATCTCGTCGAGGCGGTCGGTGATGCTGCGCAGGCCGAGCCGGCGCAGCCCAGAGGCGAATCGATCGGCGAAGTCGGCGTCCCGCAGCAGGCCGAACAGGAGCGACGAGTGCGCGCGGTTCAGCAGCTCGATTGCCCTGGCCGCCTCTGGAGCGTTGACCTGGTTCAGGCCGAGCTGGTTCTCCAGGATGTCGAGCGAACGGTTCGCCTCGCGGCGCGTCGCCCTGCTGAAATGCGGGGTACGGTTGACGAGCACGCGCGTCCGGTAGAGCGCGTCGCGCACGCGGCTGTCTCGATCGAGGTGGGCCTGGAGCATGGAGCGGATTCTACGCGCTGACGACGGCTGGCAGGATGCCATGGCCGATGCGCTGGCACGCATCCCACGGCCGATCCCGCTCGATGAACGGCTCCTGCCTCGCACCCGCGACGGCGAGGTCGTCCGCCGGCGGTACGACCGCGCCAGCTTCCCGCCCGCGAGACCGGCGGCAACGCTGCTCGCCATCTATCCCGACGCGGGGGGGCAGCTGGTGATGCCGCTGACCGTGCGCCACGACGATCTGCGATCGCACGCCGGGGAGGTTTCGCTCCCCGGCGGGGCGGTCGACGCCGCCGACGGCTCGCGCGAGGCGGCCGCGCTGCGCGAGGCGTGGGAGGAGATCGGCCTTGAGCCGGCGACGGTCACCGTCCTCGGCGAGCTCGACGACGTGTGGATCCCCGTCAGCAACTTCGAGCTCCGGCCGATCGTCGGCGCCGTGGCCACACGCCCCATCCTCGTGCCGCACGATGCCGAGGTGGCGGCCATCGTGGAGCTGCCACTGGCCGCCCTGTTCGACCCGGATGTCGTCGGCGTCGAGGAGTTCGAGTCGCGCGGCTTCCGGCTGCGCGCCGGCGCCTACCGCTACGGCGGCGTTCGAGTGTGGGGCGCCACCGCGCTGACGCTCGGGATGCTCGGCCACGTGCTGGAGACGGCGGCCGCCGGCTGACTCCGTTCAGCGGCGGGTCTGGACCGAGGTCTTCACCGAGGCGAGGAGCTCGAGCAGCGGTCCGTGCTGTCCCTTCGGCGCGGCGACCACGCTCGTTCGCGGGCCTCGCACACGAGGGTCCCACCACGGCCCGCCGGTCACGCTCGTCACCACCGCGCCGGAGCGCTCGGCGATGAGACCGGCGGCGGCCACGTCCCACGGAGACAGGCCGCCGTTCTGCACGAACGCGTCGAACCGACCGTTGGCGACGTACGCCAGCGAGAGCGCCGCGCTCCCCATCCGCCGATGGATGCGGACCCGCGGCGCGATTCGACGCTCGCGCATCAACCCCCCGCGCCCGATCACCGCCAGGCTGATGACGTAGTCGGAAAGCGACTCCTTGCTGGAGGTGGTGATCGGCTCGCCATCGAGCCGCGCGGGCCCATCGGCGGTGGCGTCGTACAGGTCGTCGCGCGCCGGGTCGAAGATCACGCCCACGCTCGGGCGATCGTCGACGACGAGGCCGATGCTGACGCAGTAGTACGGGATGCCGTTCGCATAATTCACCGTCCCATCGAGCGGGTCGATGACCCAGGTCCGGCCGTTGTGCGACCCGTCGTCGCGGAGGACGCCGGCGTGCTCGCCCGACTCCTCGGCGAGGATGGCGTCATCGGGGTAGCGCGCCTTGACCGCATCGATGACGAGCCGCTCCGATGCGTAGTCCGCATCGGTGACGACGTCGCGCTTGCTCTTGTAGTCGATCCGCTCGAGCCGCTCGTAGCTGTCGGTCAGCAGCGCGCCCGCACGGCGCGCGAGATCGGTGGCGAAGCCGAGCTCATCGGCCCATCGGCTGGTCATCTGCAGCCGATGCTAGCGGCTCGCCCGTTCAGGCGGCGCCGTCGTCGTCCTGGGCCGTGGGGTTGGGCGGCGGCTCCTCGTCGCCGTTCCCGCTGCGCTGGATGAAGCTGATCTTTCCGCGCGGCTCGAGGATCGCCCACGCCACTTCCGACATGGTGCCGATGCCGGCCAGTCGCATTTCCGACTCGATCTCGCTCACCGTCAACCGATTCCGTCGCAGGTTTCCGGTCAGCACCTCGCCGTCGCGGACGATGACCCGCGGTTCGCCCTCCAGCACGCGCTCCGCCCAGGGCCAGAGGTAGCTCGCCCAGCTCATGAGCAGCGCGAGGAAGGCGATGGTCGAGATCGCGATGATCGCCCCGGTCAGGCTGAAGTCGTTCTGCGTGACCCCCTGCTGGATGAGGTCGCCGATGACGACGAGCACGATGAGCTCGAACGGCGTCATCTGCCCGAGCTCGCGCTTCCCCATCAGGCGGACGAGGAAGTAGAGCGCGAGGAAAATGACGGCGGCGCGCAGGGCGATGTCCATCAGGGAAGGACCCCGATCTCCACGCGAACCTCGGTCAGCACTTCATCGCCGTCGTAGACGGTGACGACGCCCTCGTTGCCGCCGACGATGTCCGGGTTCACCTGGGCGTCTACCTTCAGCAGGAACGGCGTGCCCGGTGGGAGGTCCGCGAACGTGAAGCGGTACTCGCCGTCCTGGCTCGCCTCGTCGCTCGCGGCGGGGATGAGGGTGTTGATCGTCATGTCCTCCCACAGCGCCTGGTCGATGCCGACCACCAATTCGCCGATCGGCTCGCCCGACTCGACGCCGATGCGCATCTCGAAGAACTCGCCATTGCGGATCAGCTCCGGCATGAGGACGGACAGGCTGGTGGACCCGCCCTGCGACTCCCACAGCCGCTCGTGGCCGAGCATCCCGGTCAGGGCGAGCACGACGACCGCACCGAACAGCGCCAGCGACAGCGGGCTCGCATGCCGACGCCAGCCGGCCAGCGGCCGAACGTGCCGCTCCGCGATGCCGTCGGGGTACGTCGTGGTCTCGGTGCGCATGGCTCAGTCGCCCCAGAAGCAATCGGCGCGCCATATACCCAGCCCCGGCCTCGCTTGACCCGTGGGGCGGGTCTACGGACGCCGGAGCTCTGGACACTGGAGGGCTCTGGTGATCTATGACCCGTGGATGGGGGTGGAGCGCACCAGAGGTCCGTCTCCAGCGTCGGTTGACCCGTGGGGCGGGTCATCCCGCTGAAACGATGGCTCGCGAGTCGGGCGCCTGCGGCGCTGCGCGAGGTCCTCGGCTAGGCTAGCCGTATGCCGCAGATCCACCTTCGCGCCGAGGAGGGCGACTATGCGCCGCTCGTCCTCCTTCCCGGCGACCCGAACCGCGCGCGCCGCATCAGCGAACGGTTCGACCCCGGATCGGTGCGCCAGGTCAACGAGCACCGCGCGCTCTACGGGTTTACCGGGACCTATGGCGGCGTGCCGGTCAGCGTCCAGACCAGCGGGATGGGGACGCCCAGCCTGAGCATCGTGGTGGAGGAGCTGCTGCGCCTCGGCGCGCGCCGCCTCATTCGCGTCGGGACCTGTGGCGGCATCGCCGAGGGGCTGCGCACCGGTGACCTCGTGATCGCGACCGCCGCCTGCCCGGTGGACGGGGCCACGAGCACGTACCTGCATGGCGAGCCATATGCGCCCGCCGCCGACTTCGACCTGACGCGGGCGCTGGTCGACGCAGCCGGCGAGGCCGGCGTCGAGGCGCAGACGGGCCTCGTCGCATCGGTCGACGTCTTCTACAACCCCGATGACGACTACGCCCGGCGGTGGCGTGACCGCGGGGTGCTGGCTTTCGAGATGGAGGCCTCGGCGCTGTTCTTCCTCGCCGCGCGGTCCGGCGTGCAGGCCGCCTGTGCGCTCACGGTCAGCGACGTCCTCTCCGAGGAGGTGACGACCGAGGAGAGCTACCTGCCGCTCGAGGAGCTGGATCGGGCGATCGACCGGATGATCGGCGTGGCGCTCGCCGCGGGCACCGGGCAGGTGGCCGGCTGAGAGCCGGCATCGGTCCTGCGGTATCCTCCTCGACCATGACCGATACGCTCTCGCGCGGCGCGGAGAACCAGGCCGGCGCGATCATCAACCGCAACGCCGAAGCGGAGGCGCAGGACTTCCTGCCGCTGAAGGGCATCGACCACGTCGAGTTCTGGGTCGGTAATGCGAAGCAGGCGGCCCACTACTATCGAGCGCTGTGGGGGTTCACGCCGGTGGCCTATGCCGGGCTGGAGACGGGGGTGCGGGACCGGTCGAGCTTCGTCATGGTCCAGAACGACATCCGCTTCGTCTTCACCGCGCCCCTGTCACCGGACGGCGAGATCGCGGCGCACGTCGCGAAGCACGGCGATGGGGTGAGGGACATCGCCTTTGCCGTCGACGACGTGACCTCGGCGTGGGGAGAGACGACGAAGCGAGGCGCGGTCTCGGCGCTGGAGCCGACCGAGCTCGAGGGCAAGAAGGGAACGCTCCGTCGGTCCGCCATCCGAACCTACGGCGAGGTGGTCCACTCGTTCGTGGATCGCTCCGACTACCACGGCACGTTCGCTCCCGGCTACCACCGGATCACCGCCCCGGCGGCGGCAGCGACCGGGCAGAGCCTGCTCGAGGTCGACCACTGCGTCGGCAACGTCGGGCTCGGCGACATGAACACGTTCGTGGACTACTACAGGGACATCCTCGGCTTCGCCCAGCTCATCCACTACGACGACAAGGTCATCCACACCGACTACTCGGCGCTCATGAGCAAGGTGATGCAGAACGGGAACGGACGGATCAAGTTCCCGATCAACGAGCCGGCCGCCGGCAAGAAGAAGAGCCAGATCCAGGAGTTCCTCGACTACTACCTGGACGCCGGCACCCAGCACATCGCCCTGCGCACCGAGGACATCGTCGGCACGGTGCGCGCCCTGCGCGAGCGCGGTGTGGAGTTCCTCGGGATGCCGCACGCCTACTACGAACAACTCCCCGATCGTGTCGGGGACGTGGGCGTACCCATCGAGACGCTCGAGGAGCTCGGCATCGAGGCCGATCGCGACGAGGAGGGCTACCTGCTCCAGATCTTCACCCGCCCGGTGCAGGATCGGCCGACCTTCTTCTTCGAGATCATCGAGCGCCATGGCTCGCGTGGCTTCGGCGTCGGCAACTTCAAGGCGCTGTTCGAAGCCATCGAGATCGAGCAGGCCCGCCGGGGCAACCTCTAGCCGCCTCCGACAGGGCGAACAACTCGCTCGCGGAGGTTCGGCCGATGCGACGCTTCCGGAACCTGTCCATCTTTGGGATCGCGGCGGCGGCCGTGCTGATCGGCGTCGTCTGGATCTTCCGCTTCCAGCTGGCGCCATTTCTCGGCGTGAACGTGGACGCCGGAGGGGGCGGGCGGGCGGACCTGCGAGTCCCGGACGGCTACGAGGCCTCCGTCTTCGCCGAGGGCCTCGCACGTCCGCGATTCATGGCCGTGTCGGCCGACGGAACCCTGTTCGTGGCGGAGCGTGGCGCCGATCGGGTGGTCGCCCTGCCGGATGCCGATGGCGATGGTCGCGCGGACGAGGTCATCGAGGTCGGCTCGGGGTACGGCCGCGCCCATGACCTGGCGTTCACCGAGGACGGACGGCTGCTCGTCGCCGGCGAGGAGGCTCTGCACAGCCTCACCCTCAACGGAGTCCTGGAGGTCGAACGCGAGCTCATCGTCGGAGAGCTCCCGACCGGTGGCCACAGCACGAGGTCGGTGACCGTCCTGGCGGACGGCGGCGTGCTCCTGTCGATCGGCTCGTCCTGCAACGTGTGCGACGAGGAGGACGAGCGCCGCGCGACCGTGCAGCTGGTGGCCGATGGCGCTCTGCGTCCCTACATGGTCGGCCTGCGCAACGCGGTCGGCCTGTGGGTCGACCCGGGTACCGGTCGGGCGTGGGCGACGAACATGGGTCGCGACCTGCTCGGCGACCACGAGCCGCCCGAGACGCTCTACGAGCTCGTCGACGGCGCCGATGCCGGCTGGCCGCGCTGCCACGCTGCCACGCTCCGCGATCCCGAGTTCGGCACGCAAGCGACCGCCTGCCACGGCGTGGCCGCACCCGCCGCCACGTTCCCCGCGCACACCGCCCCGCTCGCCCTGGTCGGGTGGGACGGCCACGTCGTCGTCGCCCTGCACGGGTCGTGGAACTCGTCGGTGAAGGTCGGCTACGCGCTGTGGCGGATCCCGTGGGACGGCGCGCCGGCCGGAAACCCGGAGCCGTTCGCGACCGGATTCCTGCCGGACGGGGCATCGGATGCGCTCGGACGTCCCGCCGGACTCGCCGTCGGCGCTGATGGGGCGCTCTATGTGTCCGACGACAAGGCCGGCTTCATCTATCGGATCGTTCGCACCGGGAGCTGAGTCTCGCCACCGGACCGCACCAGACCCGTCCAGGCACCACGCGTCGCGGCGCTCCAGGTCCTACCGGGTACTGCATCGGACCGCACCGCCGCGAAACCGACTCGGAATCGGCGCGGTGCTCGTATGCACCCGGGCGTACCCCTGTGACGATTACGCCCCTCCCGCTGACGGCGACGTCGCCGCATCGTTCGCGTATCGAGAGCCAGTTCTGCCCACTGGACGAACGGAGCGACGGAGATGGAACCGAGCGCGAAGACCCTCACGGGGACGACAGAGCGGACCGGCCGCGGCTCCCGCAGGCTGCTGGCCGCCCTCATTTCGGTCGCCCTCGCATGGTCCCTGGCCCTCGCCGTCTCCTCTCCCATGCTGGCCGCCCCGGGCGCCAGGGTGAACGTCGAGCCCGAGCTTCTCGAGGTCGCCATCGGCGCGACCGTGACCCTCACGGCGACCGCCATCGACGCCGACGGCGACCCGTCGGTCGGAGCGGACAGCAACACCCACGTCCGCTGGTATTTCACGCCGGACAGCCCGAACAACCCCACCGGCCCCGGAAACAGCCCTGATTTCCAGTGCTGGACCGGCGAGGTCGGGTTCTGCTCCGTGTCGTACGAGGCCGCGGTTGCCGGCGTCGACAACGTGTGCGCCATCGTCGGCGGCTCCGTCTTCATGTGCGATGAAGCCCAGCCCGCACCCGAGTGGGACAACCACTCGGACACGATCCAGGTCACCGTCACCGACGGGCCTGCCGTGACGCCGACACCGACGCCGGTGCCGACCCCGGTCCCCACGCCCGATCCGACGCCGGTGCCCACGCCCGATCCGACGCCGGTGCCCACGCCCGATCCGACGCCGGTGCCCACGCCCGATCCGACGCCGGTGCCCACGCCCGATCCGACACCGGTGCCCACGCCCGATCCGACACCGGTGCCCACGCCCGATCCGACACCGGTGCCCACGCCCGATCCGACACCTGATCCGACCTCGGTTCCCACGCCCGAGGACACGGTCCTTCCGCCGGCGAACACCGACAGGACGACCGAACCGATGCCGCAGTCCGCCAGCCCTCTGCTGCCCGTCGTGCCGGAGCCCGAGACGCAGCCCGCTCCATCGGCGCCCGAATCGAACAGCGCGCCTGAGCCGCGCACCGCGACCGCCCCGGTCGGTCGCCTCGATCCGGCGCCACCTCCGCCGGTGGCACCGGCGCCGTCGCTGCCCACGGCGCCGGTCCCCGGTCCCACGAGGACGGCCGTACCTCCGGCCGTCATCCAGCCGCCGACCCCGACCGGCGTCGTCGCCCAGGTCCTCGCCGCCGCGATCGACGGCGTCTCGCGGGTGGTGCGGCCCGATGCCGCGGTCTCGATCGCCGAGCAGTTCACCTTCCCGATCGCCCTCACCCTCGCCGTGGTCGGATTCCTGGGCATCCAGGGATCCATCGACCGGCGCGACCCGAAGCTGCGTCTCGCGCCCCAGCACGTCACCGAGACCGTCGTCCGATTCGAGCCGGAGGCGGAACTGTGATCCGCAGGCACGTGGCGCCCGACGACTACACCGCCTTGAGCGATCGAATGGGGCATCTGCTCGTGCTGCGCGTCGCCCTCGCCATCGTCGTCGTGGCGTGGAGCGTCCTCCGACCGGAGTCGCTCGGCACGCCGATGGCATGGCTCGTGGGGGCGAGCGCGGCGTACGCCGGCACGGCGGCCTTCGCCGAGGCGACACGCCGGCGCGCCGGCGGGTTCGGGTTCGCGGTCCTGAACGGCCTCCTGATCCTGGACGGCATCTACCTCGCCTACGCGATGTACGTGACCGGCGCCACCCAGAGCCCGATCCGCTTCCTTGTCTACCTGCATCTCGTGGCGGTCTCGCTCCTGGCCTCGTACCGGACCGGCCTGAAGATCGCGCTCTGGCACTCGCTGCTCCTGTTCGTGGTGCTGTACGCGCAGGCAGCGGCGCTGGTCCCGCCGGTGGACGTGATCCCCGGCCGAGCGGTCGACTTCGATCGAATGCCGGTCCTGAACGTGACGAGCTTCTGGCTCTTCGCCATCGCGACCTCGATCTTCTCGGCGATGAACGAGCGCGAGCTCCGGCAGCGGCGGGCCGACCTCCAGGCGCTCGTCGACGTGGGCGCACGGCTCGACGACGTGGCCGATCCGGTTCTCCAGGCGCGGGTGGTCCTCGACGGCCTGGCCGCTCGCTTCGGCTTCCATCGCGGCGTGGTGCTGGGCGCGTCCGGCGATCAACTCGTCGTGCTGGCGGCGCGCGGGACGGCAGAATGGTCGGAGACGGCAGCGGCGGACGCGATCATTCGACACGCCTGGCAGCGGCGCCAGCTCCTACCGGTGAAGCGGCTCGACGCGGATGCGAACCCGCTGCTCACCGCGTTGATGCCGGACGGCCACAACCTCCTCGTCGCCCCGCTGATCGCCGATGGCCATCCGGTGGGTGCGATCGTCGTTGAGCACGCGTCCCGCACGGTGTTCGGCGTGGAACGGCGCGTCGCCTCGGTGCTCGGCCAGTTCGCGGCCGTGGCCGCGCTCAACCTGCGCAATGCCGTTCTGCTCCGCCACGTGCAGAGCCTCGCCGAGCGCGACTCCCTCACCGGCGCGGCGAATCGGCACATGTTCCAGGAGACCCTCGAGCACACGCTCGACACCCGCATCGATGAGGATGAGCTGACGGCCGTCCTGTTCATCGACCTGGACGACTTCAAGGTGATCAACGACACGCTCGGCCACGCGGCCGGCGACGCACTGCTGATCGCCGTCACGGATCGGATCCGCGGGCTCGTCCGCCAGGCGGATCTCGTGGCGCGCCTCGGCGGCGATGAGTTCGCGATTCTCACCGCCGACGACCCGGAGCTGTCGCGGTCGCGGTCGATGGCCGAGCGGCTCGTGCGCGACCTTCGTGCGCCGTACGTCATCGGTGAGCACACGATCACCGTCAGCGCGAGCATCGGCATCGCCAGCGCGCGGGGCGCCGGCGGCGATGCCCTCGAGGTCGTACGCAACGCCGACGTCGCGATGTACATGGCCAAGGCGAACGGCAAGGCCGGCTTCGCGATCTTCGATCCGGGCATGCACGCCGCCATCCGCGCCCGCCACGAGCTCGGCGCCCAGCTCCAGCATGCCGTCGACCTCGGCCAGCTGCGGCTCGTGTACCAGCCGATCGTGTCACTCGACTCCGGCCGGATCTCCGGCCTCGAGGCGCTCGTGCGATGGGAGCATCCGGAGCGCGGCCTCGTGTCGCCGGGAGAGTTCATCGAGATCGCCGAGGAGAACGGCGCGATCCTGCCCATCGGCCGCTGGGTCCTGCGCGACGCGTGCGAGCGGGCGGTCGCGTGGCAGGGCGAGGGCCTGACCCCACCCGGCCTGTTCATCTGCGTGAACGTCTCGGCCCGCGAGATTCAGCAGCCAGGGTTCGTCGGCGCCGTCGAGGAGGCACTGGTCTGGGCCGGCCTCGAGCCGACCCGCCTCATCCTCGAGCTCACCGAGACCGCGCTCATCAAGGCCACGACCACCACGATCGCCACGCTCGAGTCGCTGCGCCGGCTCGGCGTGCGCGTGGTGATCGACGACTTCGGCACCGGCTACTTCTCGCTCAGCCACCTCCGGCAGTTCCCGGTCGACGCGTTGAAGATCGCCGGCGAGTTCGTCCAGGTCGAGGAGGGCGACTCCCGCTCCGCCGCGCTGGCGGGAGCGATCGTGGCCCTCGGCGAGTCGCTCGACATCGCCACCGTGGCCGAGGGCATCGAGAGCGAGCAGCAGGCGGAGCGGATGCGG
>DASVEQ010000091.1:0-13679 GCA_036380455.1 Candidatus Limnocylindria bacterium
CATCGCGGCCAGCGCCTCGCGGTTCACGAGCGCCGCACGGCGGGCCGTGAGGAACCCCTCGTCCTCCTCGGGATAGCGCTCGAAGAGAAGGCGGCTCACGGCAACCCCGATCACGGCATCGCCGTAGAACTCGAGCCGTTCGTTGTGGCCCTCGACGAGCGTGGGATTCTCGTTGAAGTAGGAGCTGTGGACGAAGGCCCGGTGGATCAGCTCAGGGTCGCGCGGTCGGATGCCGAGGCGTTCCGCGAGCTCGTCGGGAAGTCCTGGCTCCCCGGACGGGTGGTCGTCCACGGGCGAGCTCCGCCTACTGCTGGTGCTCCTCGATGAACTCGACGGCGTCCGAGACCTTCTGGATCCGCTCCGCGTCCTCGTCCGAGATCTCCATCCCGAACTCCTCCTCGAGGCTCATGATGAGCTCCACCAGGTCGAGGGAGTCGGCATTGAGGTCCTCGACGAACGAGGCTGTGGGCGTCACCTCTTCGTCGTCGACACCGAGCTGTTCGACGATGATCTTCTTGAGGCGATCGTACGTGGTCCCGTCGCTCACGAATTCAGGCTCCTCCACCCGATGATCTGGAAACACTTCCTAACACGCCATTGACGAGGCGTCGTGCGGCGTCTCCGGCGTAGATCCGGGCGAGGGAGACGGCGTCGCGCATCGGCTCCCCGCTCGGGGTCGCGGCGGAGTATAGCATCTCGAACAGGGCACTCCGGAGGATCGCACGCTCGACGCGACCGAGCTCCGGGACCGGGATGAGCGGCGCCTCCGCGGCGATCCGCACGTCCAGCTCGGCCCGATGTGCCGCCGTGCCGGCCACGATGGCAGCCGCGTGCGCGCGCACGTCGTCGGGCACGCCGCGCTCGACCGCCATGCGCTCGAGCGCCGCCTCCGCGCTGCCGGGCCGGAACTCGTCCTCGAACAGGGCCAGCAGGGCGATCCGCCGGGCCAGCATGCCGGCCGATGCGGGACGCGCGCTGCGCCGGGAGGCGGTCGGCATCGTCACACCCGCTCGCGGTGGAGGCGCGCCGCGATGCGGTCACGCACGCCGCGATGCGCGAGCGCGGGATGGTCGCGCGTCCATTGCGCGATGAGGTCCGGGACGCGGGCATGCGCCGACTCGGAGGCGACGCGGATCGCGTTCTCGACCATCCGCGCCTTTGCGCGGCCGTGGGTCACGATGCTCACGCCCTTCACCCCGAGCAGCGGCGCGCCGCCATAGCGCTCGTAGTCGAACCGCGCCTTCATGCGGTCGAAGCCCGGCTTCAGCGCCAGGAGGGCGAGCGGCGCAATCGGTCCCTGCTGGAGATCCTCGCGCAGCGCCCGGAAGATGAAGCTCGTGATGCCCTCGAAGAACTTGATGACCACGTTGCCGACGAACCCGTCGCACACGACGACGTCCGCGCGATGGGCGATCATGTCGTGCGCCTCGACGTTCCCGACGAACCGCAGGTCGGCGTCGGCCAGCTTCTCGTGTGCCTCCCGAGCCATGGCGTGGCCCTTCTCGATCTCCTCCCCGATGTTCAGCAGGCCGATGCGGGGGTTTTCCACGTGGAGCACGTGCTCGGCGAAGATCGCGCCCATGGCCGCGAACTGGACGAGGTTCTCCGCGTCCGAGTCGACGTTGGCCCCGACGTCGAGGAGCATCACCGGGCCGGTCGGGGTGAGCATGTGCGCCGGCAGCGCAGGGCGATCGATCCCCTCGATCCGCCCCAGCCGGAAGACCGCGGCAGCCATGGTGGCGCCGGTGGAGCCCGCGCTCACGACCGCATCGGCCTCGCCATCTCGGACCAGGTTGGTGGCCACGACGATCGAGGATCGGCGGTTCGTCCGGAGCGCGGTGGCGGGATGCTCCCCCATCCCGATCACCTCCGGTGCGTCGACGAGACGGATGGAGGGGGGCCTGTCGCCGTAGGCGGCGATCTCACGCTCGAGACGCGGCACGTCGCCGACGAGGATGACCTCGTCGGACGCACTGGTGACGTAGTCGATTGCGCCGCGGACGATCTCGCGGGGGGCGTGGTCGCCTCCCATCGCGTCGACCGCGATGCGCATCGAAGCTAGCGCTGGCCTTCGACCGGGGTGACCGGCTCGATCTCGACCGCCTCGCGGCCCGCGTACCAACCGCAGGTCGGGCAGACGTGATGGGCGCGCTTCAGCTCGTGACAGTGCTCGCACTCGACGAGCGGCGGCGCGCTGATGGCGAGATGCGCGCGGCGCTCACCCTGGCGCGCCTTGGATACCTTTCGCTTGGGGACGCCCACGCGGAAACTCCTTGACCGATGAACAGCAGGGAACAGCCGATGAGATCGGGACGCCGAAGTATAGCCGGAGCTCGAACGGACGGCCACCGGCGACGATCAGCCGTGTCCGCCGGCCATGCACGCACCGACGAATCCCACCCCGTGGGTGTCGTGGCGACTCAGTAGCCGAGTTCCCCCCTCGCGGGCACGACGGCGACGCAACCGGCGCTGTGCCTGGCCGTTGCTCCCGCCTCACGGGAATGTGGGCTGCTGAGTGACCGATACGCCCGCCCGATGGGACCGAGTGCCGGCGTGCTCGATCTACGCGTCGGCGTCGCGATCCCCGTTGCGGAGCAGGGCGGCGAGGCCGGCGAGGCGCGGGTCGATCTCGTCGGCGCCGTGGTCGTGCTCCCCTCGATCCAGCTTCTCGCCGCACTCGGCGCAGAGCCCGGCGCAGTCGGGACGACACAGCGGATGCATCGGCTCGGTGAGCGAGAGCTCGTCATGGAAGACGCCGGTCAGGTCGATCTGGTGGTGCTCGTCGATCCGCAGGGAGACGTCCGCATCGGCGTCCTCGGCGCTCAGCGGCGCGCCGCTGGTGAGGTCGACGCTCGGCAGGAACTCCTCGTCGATCGCGACGCGGGTCTCCTCGACGTATGGGTCGGTGCAGCGGGCACAGGTCCGGCGCAGTGGAGCGCGAAGCTCGCCGCGAACGAGGATTCCACGGTTCGTGCGCTGGAGCCGCAGGTCGGCGTCGAGCGGCCCGGCGAGCTCGATGTCCGGCCCAAGCGTGACGTAGTGATCACGGAGCCGGACATCGCGCGTCGCCCCGGGCGGCTCGTGGAGGAGCCCGGCGACGTGGAACGCGGTCATGGACGGGACGCGGTGTGCGCCTGCTCCTCGGGGTCGACCACGATGGCGTTCGCGGCGCTCCCGCCGGTGCCGTCGCCACTCGCCGGCCGGTGACGCTCGTCGAGCATGTCGATGCCGCGCTTGATGCTCGTCAGCGCCTTGATGCACTCGCCCTCGAGCCGGATCAGGACGCCCGCCGCATACTCATCGGCCCCGCGTCGGACCTCGCGTGCCTCGGCCTGCGCTCCGTCGATGATCTCGCCGGCGCGCTGCTGCGCGGCGCGGACGAGCTCCCGCTCCTCGAGCATCTGGGCCGCCTGCTCCTGGGCCCGGGCGATGATGGCGTCACCCTCCTCACGGGCACGCTCGGTGATCCGGCCAGCCTCCTCCGTGATCCGCCGGGCCTGGCGCACCTCATCGGGCACGGAGACGCGCAACTGATCCACGAGCTCGAGGACGGTGGCCTGGTCGAGCACGACATTGTTGGTGAGCGGCAGCTTCTTCCCAGTCGCCACCAGCGACTCCAGTCGTTCGACCAGGAAGATGATGTCCGTGACCGGGCCCTCCTTGGCCGCGATTATACGCGCGCCTCATCGGCGAATCGGCCGATGAGAGCTTCGGCCACGGGCGGTGGGACCATCGGCGTGATGTCGCCACCGAAGCGGGCGACCTCCTTCGTCAGCGACGAGCTGACATAGCCGAACTCCAGGGCGGTCATGAGGAACGTGGTGTCGATCTCCGGCGCCAGCTTCCGGTTTGTGAGCGCCATCTGGAGCTCGGCCTCGAAGTCGCTGACCGCCCGCAGTCCCCGGACGATGAAGCCGGCGCCGTGATGCCGCGCGAAGTCCACCGTGAGGCCGTCGAACGCGTCGACCGTGACGTGGGGTCCAAGGCCTGCCACGCAGCGCTCGATCAGTGCGACGCGGTCGCCGATCGCGAAGAGCGGCGCTTTCTTCGGGTTGTTCAGGACCCCGACCACCAGGCGGTCGAACAGGCCGGAGGCGCGCTTGGCCACGTCGAGATGCGCGTTCGTCATCGGGTCGAACGAGCCCGGAAAGATTGCGACCCGCGTCATGCGTCCTCCTGCTCCAGGAACGTGAGCATCGTCTCACCGAACCGTCGCTGGCGGAACACGACGACCCCGTCGACGTCGGGCACCTCGGTGCGCCAGAAGTGCTTGACCGCGACCACCGCACCGGGCGCGAGGTGTGGCACGACCGCTCGAAGCGGCGCCACGATAGCACGCACCTCGTACGGTGGATCGAGCACGACGAGGTCCCACGGTCCGTCGGCGGTGTCGCGCAGGTAGGCCTCGACATCGCCCTCGTGGGCGCGGGCTCGGTCCGCCAGGTGCGTGGCAGCCAGGTTGGCGTGGATGACGTCCACCGCGGCCCGGTGTCGCTCGACGAGGTCCGCCGAGGCGGCACCGCGCGACAGGGCCTCGATTCCGACAGCGCCACTGCCGGCGTACAGGTCGAGGACGCGCGCGTCCGGCACGAGCTCGCCCAGGATGGCGAACAGGGTCTCCTTCACCCGATCCGTGATCGGCCGCGTCGCTCGGTCCCTCGGTGCTCGGAGCGGCACCCCGCGCGCCGACCCGGCGATCACGCGCATCAGGCGGCGTCTCCCTCGTCCTCGGCGGGGGCGAAGTCGGCCTGCAGCCGGGCCAGCGCGGGGCGCCGCACCAGCGCCGGATCGACGGCGACGAGCTCGTCGGCCATGCCGCGCGCCCGCTCGGCGAGGCGGAGGTGGCGCGGCTCGAACAGGGAGGCCACCCGCAGCGGCGGCAAGCCCGACTGGCGCGTGCCGAGGAGGTTGCCGGCGCCACGCAGCCGCAGGTCCTGCTCGGCGATGTGGAAGCCATCCTGCGATCCCGCCACGACGGCCAGCCGCTCGACGGCCAGCTCGTCGGTGGCGTCCGACAGGAGGATGCAGAAGGACCGATGCGCCCCTCGCCCGACTCGACCCCGCAGCTGATGAAGCTGGGCGAGCCCGAACCGCTCGGCATCCTCGATGAGGATCACGCTTGCGTTGGGCACGTCGATGCCGACCTCGATGACCGTCGTGGCGACGAGGAGGTCCATCTCCCCCGCCGCGAAGGCGCTCATCGTCGCGTCCCGCTCGTCGGGGCGCAGCTGACCATGGACCAAACCGATGCGAAGCTCGGGGAGGGCGGCGCGCAGCCGCTCGACCTCCGCCTCGGCGCTCGCGACCTCGAGCGCCTCCGACTCGGCGACGAGCGGCACGACGACGAACGACTGCCGGCCCTCGGCTGCCTCGAACGCCAGGAAGTCCTGGATCTTCGGAAGCGCGCGCCGGTCGCGGATCTCGGTCCGGATCGGCTGGCGGCCGGGCGGCAGCTCGCGGATGGTGCTGATCGACAGGTCGCCGTAGACGGTGAGGGCCAGCGTCCGCGGAATCGGCGTGGCGGTCAGCGCCAGGAGGTGCGGCTCGCGATCGCTGCCCTTCGCCTGGAGCGCCGCCCGCTGCCCCACGCCGAACCGGTGCTGCTCGTCGACGATCGCCAGACCCAGCCGCGGGAACTCGACCGCCTCGCTGATCACCGCGTGCGTGCCGATCACGACCTCCGCCATGCCGCCGCCGATGGCGTCATGGATCTCGCGCTTCCGCGCCGGCTTCAGGGAGCCCGACAGGAACTCGGCCCGCACGCCGAGCCTCTCGAGCAGCGGCGCAAGTCCGATGTGATGCTGGCGGGCGAGGATCTCGGTCGGTGCCATCAGCGCCGCCTGCCAGCCGGCACGGACGGCGCAGGCCAGCGCCACGGCGGCGACCGCGGTCTTGCCACTGCCCACGTCACCCTGGAGCAGCCGTCGCATCGGCCGCTCGGCGGCGAGGTCGGCGGTGATCGCCGCCACGGCGGAGGCCTGGTCGCCGGTCAGCGTGAACGGCAGCGCGGCGACGATCTCGGCAACGGCCGCATCGGCCACCGCGATCGGCCGGGCGTGAAGCTCGTCGCGTGCATGGCGCGCCTGCGCCAGCGTGAGCTGGAGGGCGAGGAGCTCGTCGAACGCCAGCCGGTCGAGCGCGTCGCGCACGTCCCCGGCCTCCTCGGGGAAATGCGCGGTCCGAAGAGCCTCGTCGAGCTGCGGCAGGTCGCCGCGTTCCGCATCGGTCAGGGGGTCCTCGACGGCGCCGAGGCAGGCCTCGAGGATGCGCGCCAGCAGCTCGCGGAGCCGCTTCTGGGTCACTCCGGCCGCGAGGTGGTAGACGGGGACGACCCGGGCGGTGTGGATCGAATCGTGGCCGACCGGGCTGAACTCGGGCGAGGTGAACTGCGTGCGCCAGCCGCGCTGGCTCACCTTCCCGGAGACGATGATCTCGTCGCCCTGCCGGAGTCGGCGCTCGACGTAGCGGCGGCCAAACCAGATCGCCTCGGCGCTGCCGGTTCCGTCGCCGAGCTGCGCGATGACGCGCTGCGGCCGGCGGCCGAACCCGGGCTCGACGCGGACGGCATCCACCGTCACGCGGGCCGACTGCTTCTCGTCGGGAATCAGCTCGGCCAAGGGGCGGAGGTCGCTGAAGTCGTCGTACCGGAACGGGAGGTACCAGAGCGCCTCGCGCGGCGTCGTGATGCCGAGCCTCGCGAGCGCGGCGGCCCCGCGGGCGAGTGCCGGCAGCGCGGTGCGGATCGGCCGGTCGAGATCGATCGGATCCAGCCCCCGGCTCGATTGCATGGGCCGATCGTAGCGTGCTACCATCGGCATCGCTCCGGCGCGCAGGGCGCCGGTTTTTCGTGTGACCCCGATCTACCGTCCTGGGAGAGCGACTCAACCATGGCCCGCGTCTGCGACATCTGCGGCAAGCGCCCGATCACTGGCTGGAACCCCCAGTCGGTCGGGATGAACCGCAAGCGCGCGCTGCGCCGATGGCTGCCCAACCTCCAGCCGATGACCGTCGTCGCCGACGGCAAGGTCTCGAAGGTCAAGGCCTGCAGCCGCTGCCGCCGCACCGCCCAGAAGGTCTAGCCTCTCCGCCGGCGCTGGCGCAGGTCCCGGTACGCTGAGGCCGCTGAACCGATGCGCGCGCGTCGTCGACGCGCGCGTTGCCGTTTCCGTCATCGTCTTCTCGGGGCCTGACTGGTGGCTCCGTACCTTGTCGGGTACCAACCATGAGCGGCCAAGACTGGCACGGAGCGACGTTTCTGCCCTGGTTCGGAGCGGAAACGCCGCGTGGTTGGTATCTGGGGGTCCGTCGGTGGTCCAGCGCCGTTGGCCGTCCACGTACGCCGACCCTGATTGGTATCGGACGGAGGCCGGCCGCGCCGCGGGTCGACTCCGACGACCGGCTCCAACGGCCGTCGCGCGACGCGCGATACCAGGTCAAACCGTGCTCAGGATGTTCCATAGTCTGAGTGGGTTCGCCGCAGATCGGCCGACGCGGGATCGTGACCAGGGAGCGGCCACGCCCAGGAGGCCGCCCGGATCGTCACGCTGCTCGCATCCTCCGCGACAGCGGTGGTGCGGGTCCAGGGTCCGCCTGGGTAGCTCCCGTTACAGGTCCCGGGCCGAGTCGAGGACGAGCGTGAACGGTCCGTCGTTCACGAGCTCAATGGTCATCTGCGCGCCGAATCGGCCGGCCTCCACGCGGACGCCCGCTTCGCGCAGGCGCACGACGAACCGGTCGACCAACGGCACCGCGAAGTCGGGCTGGGCAGCATCGGTGAATCCCGGGCGCCGACCCCGGCGCACGTCGGCGTAGAGCGTGAACTGACTGACGACCAGCACTGATCCGCCGACCTGAGCGATCGCCAGGTTCGTGCGGCCGTCGTCATCCTCGAAGTACCGGAGGCCGATGAGCTTGTCGGCCATGCGATCGACGATCTCGGGCGTGTCCTCACGCCCGATCCCCACCAGCACCACGGCGCCGCCGTCGATCGCGCCCACCGCCGCCCCATCGATCGAGACGGACGCACGCGTCACGCGCTGGACGACGAGGCGCATCGGCTCAGCTCACGGTGAGGCGGAGGGCTCGACCGAGGTCGACGGAGCCTCCGACGGAGCCGGTCCGGTGGACGTCGTCGGGCCCGCGTCCTCCCCCTCGCGCGGCGGCCCGAGCGCGGACTCCGTGAACGTGGCGCGGGCATTCCAGATCATCCAGCCCTTCGCATCGCGATCGGCCGCAGCGGCCATCTCCGCGCGAACCTGCTGGGCGGTGTACGGCGGGAATGGACCGTACCCGAAGTCCTGGATCCAGGGCCGAATCACGACCGGCAGACCCGCCGCCTGCTCGTTCATGATCTCGAGCGTCCGATCGATCACCTCGTACGGGAAGTTGTTCGGCACCTCGAAGCCGAAGACGCCGGGCCCGTAGTGCGACGGGTACACCATGGGGCAGAAGTAGTCGACGTACGGCATGATCACCTCCGGTCGCTGCCCGATCCCCTGGTCGTCGGGGACGATGAAGCTGATCGGGAAGACGTCCGCCCCGAGGAACGTGCGGGTGGCGTCCAGCTCCTGGCTCACCACGCGCAGCACGCGCTGGATCGCCGGGAGCCGGAAGGACTGGGTGTTCGGCAGGTTCGTATCGGCGACGTCGTACGGGCCGTCGCTGTAGAACCGGATGTAGTCGAGCTGCACCTCGTCGAAGCCCTTGGAGGCCAGGTCGCCGGCGATGGCGGCGATGTACTCGGCCACGCCGGGGGCCGATGGATCGAGCCAGGCGCCGCCGATGTTGTCGCGCCACGGCTCGCCGGACGCGGTGTTCATGACCGCCAGCTCCGGGCGCGCGGCGGCGGTCGTGTTGTCCTTCATCACGACCATCCGCGCGATCGTGTAGATGCCGCGCTCCTTCAGCGTCGGCAGGAGCTCCTCGAGGTCGAAGATCGGAGCGTCGCGGACCGCGCCCGCCTCGACGGCCTCCGGCAGTTCGGTGGCGTGGTAGAGGCGCCCATCAGTCTCCTTGACATCGATGACGAGGGCATTCGCCTCCGTGCGATCGAGAAGCGCGAGGAGCTGGTCGAGGCGGCCCGGAGCCTCGAACACGGCGGCGGGAGCATACAGGGCCCGCGCCTCGAACGGCTGAAGCGCCACGTCGATCTCCATCTCGGCGCCGATCTGGACCTCGTGCAGCCGATAGCCGGGCATCTTGAACACGAGCTCCGATGCCTCGGGCACGGCGGGCAGCGCGTAGGCGCCATTCTCGTCGGTCTCGGCCAGGGTCCCGTCGCCGCCGTCGACGAAGATGCGCACGCCCTGCACCGGCTCCCCGGCGCCGTCGGTGACCACACCACGGACCACGTTGTTGCGGAGCTCGAGGCGGATCGGACCCTCGTTCGGCACGCTCCCGCTTGCGGGGTCGTGTCCCTCCAGCTCGGCGGTCACCTCCGTGCCGCGCATGAGCGTCAGGGTCGCCATGCCGGCCTCGTCGGTGACGGCGGTGGCGTCGCCGGCCGAGACCGTGACACCCGACAGCGGCTCGTCGCTCGGATGGAGCGTCGTCTCGACGACGACCTCGCGCGGCTGCTCGGGCGTCGGCTCCGGACTCGGGACGAACGGCAGATCCGGACCATCCTCGCCGCACGCGGCCAGCAGCATGGCAGCGGAGAGGAGAATGAGGATCGAGAGTGCGCGACGGGGCAGCAGGGTCAGGTCCTTTCGTCGTCGTCCTTGGTTGCGGCGGCGCGGAGCGCGGCCACCGTCGGAGCCAGCGAGCCAGGGGTCCGATACAGCGCGCTGCCGACCACGAGGACCTCGCCGCCGGCGGCGTGGGCCGAGCCGATGGTCTCGAGGTTCACGCCGCCGTCGACGCCGATCTCCACCTGGAGGGCCCGGCGCTCGACCTCGTCTCGCAGGGAGCGGAGCTTCGGGAGGACGCCGGCAATGAACTCCTGGCCTCCCCAGCCGGGATGGACGGTCATCACGAGCACCATGTCGACCCGCTCGAGGTATGGATGGACCGATGCAGCCGGGGTCTCGGGGTTGAGCGCGATCCCCGGCCGCCGCCCGGCAGCCTCGATGGCGGCGATCACCGCGTCGGGATCGTCCCGGGCCTCCACGTGGAAGACGATGAGGTCGCTCCCCGCCTCCGCGAATCGCCCGGCATAGGCGAGCGGGTTGTCGATCATGAGGTGCGCGTGGAACAGCGCATCCGTCGCAGGGCGGATCGCCCCCGCCACGACCGGTCCCATCGTCAGGTTGTCGACGAAGTGGCCATCCATGACGTCGAGGTGGATCGAGTCGACGCCGCCGTCGACCGCGCGGCGGACCTCGTCGGCGAGCTGGCCGAAGTCCGCGTTCAGGATGCTGGCCGAGATCCGCGGATCGCTCACGCGCGGGTCGCGGCCGCGGCGCGCGCCTCCCGGGCTTCGCGGAGCGACGTGCCGGACAGCTGAGCATGGAGCTGGCCGCAGGCGGCCTCGATCTCGCGGCCACGCGTGTCTCGGACCGTGACCGTCACGCCGCCCTCACGCAGGATCCGGGCGAACCGCTCCACTCCAGCGGCGGACGTGCCGCTCCAGCGCGACCCGGGCGTCGGGTTGAGCGGGATGAGGTTCACGTGCGATCGCCACCCGTGTGCCAGGGTGGCCAGCCCACGCGCCTGCTCGTCGGTGTCGTTGATGCCGTCGATCATCACGTACTCGAGGCTCACCCGGCGCCCGGTCCGGGCAGCGAACCGACGGCCGGCGGCAACCACCTCGGCGATGGGCCACTTCCGGTTGATCGGGACGAGCTCGTCGCGCAGCTCATCGGTGGCCGCGTGGAGGCTGATGGCGAGGTTCACCTGGGGCAGCTCATCGATCATCCGGTCCATGCCCGGCACGACCCCGGACGTCGAGACGGTGATGTGCCGCGCGCCGATGCCGAGGCGCGCCGGGTCGTTGAGCAGCCGGACCGCCTCGAAGACGCGGTCTGCGTTGTTCAGCGGCTCCCCCATCCCCATGAACACGATGTTGTAGTGCCCGGTGCGTGCGTCGCCGAGCGCGTTCCAGGGCGGCCGGTGCCAGTGGAGCACCTGGTCGACGATCTCGCCCGGCGCCAGCTGACGGCCGAAGCCGGCCTGGCCGGTGGCGCAGAACGGGCAGGCCACCGCACATCCCGCCTGCGAGCTGATGCAGATCGTCGTGCGCTCCGCCATCGCGCCGCGGGCCGGGTACCGCATCAGCACCGACTCGATCCGCTGGCCGTCGGCGAGCTCGTGGACCGCCTTGGCGGTCATGCCGCCATCGGCGCCGATGACGTGGGTGTCGGCGATCGTGCTGAAGCGAAAGGCACCGGCGAGGGCGCCACGCAGCTCCTTCGGCAGGTCCGTCAGGTCCTCGAAGGAGGCGGCGTCCGGACGGTGTGCGCCGCCAAGCACCTGGCCAACCCGATACGCGGGCTCGCCGCGGGCTTCGAGCCACGCGGCGAGCGATGCGGGGGCGATCTCGCTGATCGCCGGCGCGGGGCCGGCGAGCGGCAGGTCAGTCACGGCGTCCGAAGACGAGCCATGCGTAGTACAGGAACGTCAGCAGCGCGGTCAGGGCACCGGCGACGTACGTCCAGGCCGCGGCCTTCAGCACGTCTCGGGCGCCGGTGTGGCGCTCCCCGGACATCCCGAGGTTGTTCACGAACGCGAGCGCCTTCCCGGATGCGCCGATCTCGACCGGCAGCGTCGCGAAGGTGAAGAGCACCGCGGCGCCGAAGCCGATGAGGCCGACGATGGCGAGGCCGGTGATCTGGAACCACACGCCGGCGATCACGAGCCAGGGTGCGATGCCGGACCCGAACCGCGCCGCCGGCACGATCGCCTGGCGGACCGCCATCATCGGATCCTTCTGCTGGTCCTGGATGGCATGGCCGACCTCGTGGGCGATGACGGCGGCCGCGGCGACGGACAGGCGTGGCACCGCGCTCCGAACGCCCGCGGTCTCCAGTGCGGTCGCGTCGGCGACCGAGGAGCTCACGCGCAGGATCTTGCCGCGGGGATCGTAGTGATCGGTGAGCTGGCCGGGAGTCGGCTCGATCTTCACCTGGCCGAGCCCCTGTCGGTCGAGGAGCTGCCGGGCAAAGTCGAAGGCATCGAGGTTGATGCCCGAATCGACCTTGGACCACTTCGCGTAGGTCGACTTCACCCGCCACATCGCCCAGCCGGTGATGGCAAGCGTCGGAATCAGGACCGCGAAGATGTAAATCGGATCGAAGATCATGTGTTGTGCCCACCTCCGTGAGGGCTGAGCGGAGTATATCCGAGCGCCCACGATCGGTCCTCGAGCCGCACATGTCGGGCGGGCGGCACGCCGATTGCGATGGACCAGCACGAAATCCGCTGAGGCCCATGCCACCATGTCGCGTTTCGATCGACTCATCAACCGCGCTAGCCAGACCGCCGGCGGTACCCGCCGACGTGCCGAGCTCGCCGCTCGTGGCGACCGCGGCCCGGGCTTCCGCCGCATGGTCACCTCCGGCATTCTCGGGGTGGGGGCAGGCGCTGCCGCCAGCTTCCTGCTCGACCCGGCGCGCGGCCGGTCGCGCCGCGCACGGCTGCTCGACCAGGGCGCGGCCACCGTTCGCCGCATCGGCCGTCAGGCGGAGCACGCCATCCGCCACGTCCGAAGCGACGCGGCCGGCCGGATTGCGGCCGTGCGCGCCTCGCGGATGCGGGATGCGCGTCCGCTCGACGATGCGACCCTCGCCGACCGTGTTCAGAGCACCGTGTTCCGCGACGCGACCCTGCCGAAGGGCGACCTGAACGTGAACGTGGAGCGCGGCATCGTCGTCCTCCGTGGCGAGGTCCCCGATTCCGGCACTCGTGAGCGACTGGTCGCGGAGGTGGAGGCCATCGACGGCGTGTGGAGCGTCCGCGACATGCTCCACCTCCCCGGCGAGGAGGCGGTGAGCGTCTCGGCCTAGCTCAGCACGCGCTCGGGCCGCCCGGATCCCAGGAGCACGTGCTCCCGCGCGAGGCCGCGCCGCCAGGCGTCGGCGGGCATGGCCGGTCGCCCCTCGGGCTGGACGACCTCGAGGGCCAGCGCTCCGCGCCCACAGGCCACGCACGGCAAATCGCCGGGGAGCAACGCGCCGACGGGCACATCGTCCACGCCGGCCACGGGACGCGCGCGGCGGATGTGGATGCGGCGGTCGTCGATCGTCGTCCATGCCCCGGGCCACGGCTGGAGCGCCCGCACCTGACGGTCGATCTCGATGGCCGGCTTCCCCCAGTCGATCCACCCGTCGCGGCGCGTGAAGGGGCGGACCATCGTCGCCTTCGCGTCATCCTGCGGCGTCATCGGTGTGTCGTCGGCCGCCCACGCCTCGAGACCCGGCGGCACGGCCTCGGCGGCCAGGTCCGCCAATCGCGCCTCCAGCTCGGGCGTCGTCTCACGACCGGTCAGCGTGACCGGCCACTGCGCCACGATCGGCCCGGCGTCCAGCTCGGCGGTCATGACCATGAGCGTCACCCCACCCTCCGGATCGCCGGCCATGATCGTGCCCGCCACCGGCGCCGCGCCCCGGTGCCGGGGCAGGAGCGAGGGATGGACGTTGAGGATCCCGTGGCTCGGCAGGTCGAGGATCGCGGCCGGGACGATTCTGCCGTAGTCAGCAAGGACGCCCAGCTCCGGTCGGAGGGCCGCGATCTCCCCGATCGCG
>DASVEQ010000092.1:0-5234 GCA_036380455.1 Candidatus Limnocylindria bacterium
ATCGTGATCTGGTGGGCACGCATCGTCACGGGGTCCTCCGCTTGGCTCGGATGGGGTGGGACCCGATTCTAGCCACGCGGATGGCCGTCGCCGCCATTGACGTTCCACGGACAGGCGACCGATGATGCGGCCAACCATCTGGGGTGCCCGCCCGCATGCGATCCGTGGTCATCGTCAAGACCGCATCCGGCTCCACGTACGTGCTGTCGGTGAGCGATCCCGGCGTCCATTGGTGCCGCCTCCCCGCCGCCGATCGGCGGCTGCCGTGGACCGCCAGCGGGTGGGAGGAGGACATGCCGCGGATCGTGACCGGGGAGCGCCTGCGCATCGGCGACCTCCAGACCTCGCCGATCATCGACGTCTCGGTGCTACCGGCCTGATCGGTTCACCCCGTACCACCCTGTGGGCGGTGACTGCTGTCGGCAGTCAGGGGCCACGCCGGGACCGCTCTCCGCTCGGAGTGACTGCTGTCGGCAGTCAGCACCCCCGCACGGGTCGCGCCCTCACGACCGCGTGTGCCGTTCCGCTGCATCGGCGATCATGTGGCCCATCCTGCTTCCGGCTGACTGGAGAGCTCGTGTCCTCGCGCACCGACTGGTTGCTGTTCCTGCTTCTCGGGTTCCTGTGGGGCAGCAGCTACATCTTCATCAAGATTGGCGTCGACGCCGGCCTCACACCGTTCGTCCTCGTCAGCCTGCGGCTGCTCATCGGGCTCGCGGTCCTGGCCGCCGTTGTGGCCGCCCATCGGGAGCCGTTCCCCCGCGGCGCGCGGATGTACGGCCACCTCGTGGTGCTGGGCGCGTTCAGCGTCGCGATCCCGTTCTTCCTCATCACCTGGGCCGAGCGGAACGTCGACTCGACGATCGCCGCCACGATCACCTCGGCCGTGCCGCTGTTCGTCATCGCGATCGCCGCATTCGCACTCCGGGATGAGCCGATCACCGCCAACAAGCTGGTCGGCGTCGCGGTGGGCCTCGCCGGTGTGGCGATCCTCGTGGGCTTCGACCCCGCCGCGCTGGCCGGGGGAAGCCTGGCCGCCGAGCTCGCGCTGGTTGGCGCGACGGCGTCGTATGCCATCGGCGGCGTGTACGCCCGCCGCATGGTCCACAGCCTGCGGCCGATGATTCCCGCCATGTTCCAAGTCTTCTTCGCGTTCCTCATGTCCACGGCGCTCGCGTTCGTGTTCGAGCGCCCGCTCGAGGCGCCGATCACGCTGGAGACCGGCCTCGCGGTCCTCTGGCTCGGCGCGCTGGGGTCCGGCATCGCCTACCTCGTCTTCTTCCGCCTTCTCCAGGCGTGGGGCGCCACCCGGACCTCGATGGTTGCGTACCTGCTGCCGATCGTCGGCATCGCCCTGGGCGCCCTCGTGCTCAACGAGGCGGTGGACGCGCGCCTCATCATCGGGACGGCGCTGATCATCGGCGGCATCTTCGTCGTGAACTCGCGGTTCGGGGCCCGCCCGTTGCTTCGCCGGGGCTCGACGGGCGTCGAAGCCTCCTGAGCCGAATCGGGCCGAACGTCCGCCCGATCCCGGCGATCCGGCACTGTTCGCGGCTTTCGGCCCTGCCAAGGATGGAGGAAACGAACGATACGGGCGCCGGCACGTCCGGGCGTCCCTCAGGAGGTCATGCCATGCAGGAGCGCAATCTCGCGCCCGGCCTCGTTCTCATCGGGCTCGGCGTGCTGTTCGGGATCGTCCAGCTGACCGGCATCGGCGGCGAGGCGGTGGTCGCCGTCATCGGCGGCGCGCTGCTGGTCGCCTACGCCTTCACCCGTCACTACGGGTACCTCGTCCCCGGCGGCATTCTCACCGGGCTCGGCCTGGGGATCATCTGGCAGGCGGCCGTGCTGAGCGATGCCGGCGGGGCGGTGCTGGTCGGGCTGGGCGCCGGCTTCCTGACGATCTACCTCGTCGACCTGTTCGTGCGAGGGAACCGCGCGCTGTGGTGGCCGATCATCCCCGGCGGCATCACGCTGACCATCGGCCTGCTGCTCGAGACCGGGAGCGGTGGCACCCTGGCGGGCGCCGCGCCGCTGTGGCCGATCATCCTCGTTCTTATCGGCGGGGCGCTCCTGCTTCGCCAGCTGGCGACCGGCCCTCGGGCTGGCTCACCACCACCCGACGAGGGCTGACGTCTCAACGCGCCAGGTGGGAGAGACGCTCCGCCGCATCGGCGAGCGTCCCGGCCCGCTTGGGGAAGGCGAAGCGGATCTTCGAGCGGCCGAGCTCCGGCCGCGAGTAGAACGACGAGCCGGGCACCGCGGCGACCCCGGGATCCCGCACCAGGCGACGCACGAAGGTGACGTCGTCCTCGTCGGTGACGGCACCGATGTCGGTCATCACGTAGTACGCGCCGTCGGGCGTGAACGGCTGCAGCCCGGTGCCCTCGAGCGCGGCGAGCAGTGTGTCCCGCCGCTCGCGGTAGGCCGCGGCCAGGTCGGCGTAGTACGCATCCGGCAGCTGCAGCGCGACGGTGCCGGCGGCCTGGAGCGGTGCCGCGGCGCCGACAGTGAGGAAGTCGTGGACCTTGCGGATCCCGGCGGTCAGCGGCGGCGACGCCACGATCCACCCCACCCGCCATCCGGTGACCGAGTACGTCTTCGACAGCGAGTTGATCGCCACCGTCCGCTCCGCCATGCCCGGCATCGTCGCCAGCGGGAGGTGCTCACCGGCGTACACGATGTGCTCGTAGATGTCGTCGGTGAAGGCGACCACATCGTGCTCCACGCAGAGCTCGGCAAGGAGCTCGAGCTCGGCGCGCGAGAAGACTTTGCCGGTCGGGTTGTGCGGCGAGTTGAGGACCAGGCCGCGCGTTTTCGGCCCGAAGGCGGCCCGCAGCTCATCGGGATCGATCGACCAGTCCGGCTCGTGGAGGGTGACGTAGCGCGGAATCGCGCCGGACAGAATCGCGTCCGGCCCGTAGTTCTCGTAGAAGGGCTCGAAGACGATGACCTCGTCGCCCGGGTCGAGGATGGCCATCATCGCCGCGATCATCCCCTCGGTCGCGCCGCACACGACCGTCACATCGGTGTCGGGGTCGACACCCCAGGCGGGGTAGCAGCGGGTCGTCTTCTCAGCGATCGCCTGGCGGAAGTCGCGCGCGCCCCAGGTGATGGCGTACTGGTTGAGGTCCGCGTCGATCGCGGCCTTCGCCGCCTCCTTGAGCTCGCGCGGCGCGGGAAAGTCGGGGAAGCCCTGCGCCAGGTTGACCGCATCATTGGCGATCGCCAGCCGCGTCATCTCGCGGATCACCGACTCGGTGAACGACGCAGCCTTGCGGGATATCGTCGGCATCGGTGCATCTTCGCCGATGCGGGCGGTGGCTGGGGAAGAAGGATTCGAACCTTCGATGTCCTGATCCAGAGTCGGGCCCAGGCGTGCTCATCCGGGTCGATTCATGCTCAATCGGTCCGTGGTGTCCGTTGTTGACCACCGAAATCCGCCCCGTAGGTGGTTAGATCGGTGGTCAGATTCGCCGGGGCGGGTCTCGCTCTGACGGGAACTGATTCCGCGCGGAAAGTGCGGCCGGCTCGCCGCTGTCCTAGCCATGGCGCCGGTTCTTTTGCATCGAGGGCGTCAACTACCGCGCTGAATGCGCCGGACATCTACGAACGGATGTTCGGCAGCTGCCGAACGGGTGTGCGGCAGCGGGCGCCAGGCTGGACGTCCCCCTCGCCACGCTCAGCCGGGAGGGGCCCAGTAGTCACTCGAGCTGTCGCGGGACGCCACACGGTCGTGACATGTCATCGACTTCCCACCTGTTATCCACACATCGCGACATCCGGATGTGGCCAGGGTTCGTTGATAAGCGCAATTGAATCGGCCCCATCGCGACAGGACCATGAGGACATGTCCACAGTCCATCCACACCTGATCCGTTGCGGGCGGTAGGACGCTGATCGTGATGAGCTCCACCGACTTGGCCACGGTCGAGCGCGCGGTCGCATTGCGCGACCTCGAGATCGTGGTGCGCGACGCTGCGCGAAAGATCGAGCACGCCAACGTGGCAATCGGCGACCCGGACGTCGCCGCGCTCGTCGAGCGGCTGGTCCGGCAGGCCAACGGCCACAGGAAGGCGCGCATTGCACTGCTGGAACGATGTGGACTGTGCTGAGCGATTGGCTCCTCGCGGGGTGCCCGTCGCGCAACGTCCTCGTAGACTCTGGCCGGTGAAGCTTTCAAAGCGCGGCCTACCGCCGAAGTACAACGCGGAGATGGTCTGGGACACCCGCAACCCCAACGATCCAAACGCCTCGGCACCTCTCGAGGAGCTCCTCGAGAGCGCTGTCCCCGAGCTCCGGGACCGCGTGCAGGCGATGCTGGTACCAGTACGGAGCATGCGCCGAGCCTGGCGAGGGCTGCGGGCACGCCTGGCGCCACGGCACTCGTGCCCTGCAGAGCGCCGTCGATCAGCTGGCGGCCTGGCGTCTCCTGTCCGCGCAGCGGCCGCGGCCGGTGATGGCGCACTACACGCTTGTTGGATCCGCGGCTCGACCCTCGCACGCGCGCCGGCCGGGGTTACCGCTCCGAGCTGAATAATGCGCGCGCTGCGAAGATCATCGTTGACCTCGACGACACCGTCCCAGAGGAGGGCGATTCCGTGGCGACATTGATCGAGCAGCTGCATGCGGACGCGGCGGCGGAGGGCGTGGAGATCGCGCCCAAAGACGCGAGCCGGTACTCGACGCTCGCCGGGATCTACGGCGGCTACGCCTCCCGCTACAAGGGGTCCGGCACGTATCTGGACACGATCCTCAGTGCGGCCGCCCACGGGCGTCGATGGGGGATGCACCTCGCTCGCAGCGACGTCACGCTCCGCGAGGGTCGGTACCTACCGAAAGCGCCATCCAACCCCGAAGTCGACCAGCCGATCACGATCATGAGCGTCTCCACCGCCTTGTGGGCCACAAGGAAGGTCCTCGAGGTCGTCGACATAGCCCTCGAGGAAGCCGAGCTCTACGCCGGCGTTGAACGGCCAGCGTTTAGGTTTCGCGAGAAGTTCCCTCCGCGCGCACGTGGCCAATGAGGGCGGACGCCGAGATCGACCAACCCGTGGTCCAACCGGTGGTCAACGGCAAGAGGTGGTCAACGGCAAGATGAAGCCCCTCCGGCCCGAGCTCCGGAGGGGCTGATTCGTGCTCGAGATGGTGGCTGGGGAGGAAGGATTCGAACCTTCGATCTCCCGGTCCAGAGCCGGGCGCCTTACCGCTTGGCCACTCCCCAACGAACGAGA
>DASVEQ010000093.1:0-27023 GCA_036380455.1 Candidatus Limnocylindria bacterium
TTCGGCGTCGCCCGTCCCGGCCATGGAGGCGACGAACGGATGCTCGTCCGAGACTCGACCGGCCGCGCGCAGGAAGGGATCGGGCTCGTAGCCGGCGGCCACCCAGCCCTCCTCGAACTGTGGCTCGTCCGCATCGGCGTCCGTCACGAGGTACCAGCCGAAGTCGTCCACGGGAAACGGACCCATGACGACCTGGAGCTCGGCGTCGAGCGGCAGGAGGCCGGTTGTCACGAGGGCGTCGATGCCGGGCCGCTGTCGAACGCGCAGGCCATCGATGAGCGAGGCGACGATCTCGCCGGCCGCGAAGTCAGGAATGGCGCCCGCGTCGGGCGTCGGATCCGGCGTTGGCGTCGGGACTTCCGGCGTCGGCGTCGGGCTCGCCGTCGGCGAGGGGGTGGGGGAGGGCCTGGGCGTCGGCGTGGACAACGGCGGGATCGTGCAGGCGGCGAGCACTGCAGTCGCCGCGACGGAGGCGAGCAGCGCAGTGCGTGGCCTGCGAGTCGGTCGGATCGGTCCCCCGCGCGCGGTCATGGCGCTCAGAGGGTAGCGGCTTCGTCGGGTCAGCGATCGAGGCGGGGAATGCTCGCGGCCAGCAGCTCCGCGATCTCGCGGGCATTCGTGGTGCCGTAGTTGGCGTAGCAGTTGTTCATGAGGACGTGGACCTCCGGCACCTGGTCGGCCGCCTCGCGGATGCGCGGCACCCACTCCGACAGCTCGCCCTCGTCGTACAGGTAGCGGAAGCGCTCCACGACGGGGATGCCGCTCGCCTCCCACGTCTCGGTGCGCCGGCCGTGGAAGCGCACGACCGCCAGCTTCGGGGAGCTCACGACCGTCGTCGGCGGCACCGATGACTTCGTGCCCGGTGGCGCATCGACCATCACGAACGGGATCTCGTGCTGATGCAGGAAGGCGACGGTCCGCTCCCGATTCTTCTCGTTGAACCACGACGCATGACGCAACTCCACGGCAAACGGCGTGTCTCCGAGCCGCTCCTTCGCCTTCACGATCTCGTCGCGCGACTCGCTGGTCGGGAAGAACCAGCGCGGGTACTGGAGGAACACCGCGCCGAGCTTGCCGGAGCTGCGGAGCGGCTCGATCCCGTCGAGGAAGCGAGCCCAGATCTCGTCCTCGATCTCGGTCGGCAGATCGCGCGCGTACAGCCGCTTCTGGCCGAGCAGCTCGGGCGGCAGCGCCTCGCGCAGGTCCTTCGGCAGGCGCTTCGGCTCGGATGGCTGGCCGGTCATCAGGGCATGCGCCTTGATGTCGAACGTGAAGTCGGGCGGCGTGCGCTCCATCCAGAGCTCCCCCGTCCTGCGGGCCGGCAAGGCGTAGTAGGTCGCGTCGACCTCGACGATCGGGAACTGGTTCGCGTAGTAGACGAGGCGATCCTCGGCCGTCCCGGCATCGGGCGGGTAGAAGACGCCGGGAGCCGTCATGGTGGGGTCGGTCCAGGACGCCGTGCCGATGCGAACGGTGGCGCCGCCGACGGTCAGCGGCTCGCGCGCCGCCGCCGCGTGCGCCTCACCGCGTCGACCGGCTGCGTCCGGTCCGGGATCGTGCACCGGCGTGTCATTCACGATCCAGATGCTACGACGGGTTCATGACACCGACGGTCAAGAACCTCCAGCACCAGGTGAGCCGCGCGGTCAGTCCTGCCCGAGCGCGCGGCGCACGGACGCGGTCGACAGCACGGTCATCACGAGTGCCGCGAGCGCGAATCCGACGAGGTAGGCGGGATGCCACTCGGCGGCGAGCACGGCGATGCCGGTGCCGACGGCGACGATGACCTGGAGCATCGCGGAGAGCGTCCAGGCCCATCCGCGGCGGCGCCGCACGCCCCGCGCCGCCACGGCGGCGAAGATGGCGAACAGGAACGCGCCTCCCGCGGCGAAGCGGAGCGATGTCTCGGACTCCGGCTCCACGGAGACGCCCAGCACGTCGCTGCCTCCGGCGAGCATGCTGAGGCCGATGGTGAGCGCAAACCCCGCGGCCGCCTCGGCGAAGAGGATGATCCGCAGGAAGGCCATCAGCGGCGCGCGTGCGGCGGGGGAGATGGACGGGGCAGCGTTCGGCAGGGCGGTCATGTGCACAGTGTCGGTCCACTCGGCGCAGAACGCCAGGGTCAAATCCGCCGCGGCAGCCATCGGTCATTTGACCTAGGCCGAGTGACGGTGAGGCACCCGACGTGCATTCCGTGGCCGCATGCGGCGCACCTCTCGCACGTCACGCAGCGACGCGCAGCGCGCGAGATCCCTGGCGGAGATCGAGGCGCTGGCGTGGCTGCTCGACAACAGCATCCCGGTCCCGGGCACCGGCGGGCGCCGCTTCGGCATCGACGCCGTCATCGGTCTCGTTCCCGGCATCGGGGATATCGTGAGCGGTGCGCTCGGCCTGGTCGTCGTCTGGCGCGGCTCCCGGATGGGCCTGGCGCGCATCGTCGTCGCCCGGATGCTCCTCAATACGCTGCTCGACATCGCGGTCGGCGCCATCCCGATCTTGGGCGACGCCTTCGACCTGTGGTTCAAGGCCAGCACGCGGAACCTCGCACTCATGCGACGGCACCTTGAGCGGCCGGAGACCTCGACTCGCGATGACTGGCTGGCGGTGCTCATCATGGTCGGCGTGGTGGTCGGGATCATCGTCGCCATCGGCTGGCTCATCCTCTCGGTGGTCGCAGCGCTCGTCGGAGGCTTCAGCTGATCACGCGGTACCGATCGAGGACGCGTTCGGCGATGCGGATCATGGCCTCCCGGACTTCGACCGGCTCGACCACCTCGAGCCGGTCGCCCATGCCCACGAGGCGGCCCGGCACCTCCTCCGGCCAGTCGACGGTCAGACGCAACCGCTGCCAGCCCTCAGCATCCGGTGGACCGATGCGCTCCGCGGCCCGGACCGCGCGCTCCCCGACGACGTCGGCAAGGACCCCGATGGCGTGGGCATCGACCCGGACGACGAGATCGACGCGCGGCGCCGATCGCTCGTACGCGTCGATCGACGCCCGCCAGTGCTCGGCGAGGTCGAAGCCCGGCGGTCGCGCGAAGGTCATGGCGCTCGGCGTCACGCGGCTGAACCGAGAGACGCGGTACGTCCGCGCCTCGCCCTCACCGGGCGAGGCGACCAGGTACCAGATGCCGGCCTTGAGCACGAGGCCCAGCGGATCCAGCACCCGCTCGACCTCGCCGCCCGCCCGCCGATAGCCCACGATCACTCGCCGCGCCTCCCAGACCGAGTCGGCAAGGACGCCGAGGTGGGGGACCGGGTCGGTGACGTGGAACCAGCCGGCGGCATCGAGGTGGAACCGCTCCACCAGGCGCGATGCGCGCGCTCTGAGCTCCGTCGGCAGCGCCGCCAGTACCTTCAGGCGGGCCGCCGCAACCACCGTCCCGAGCCCGAGCTCCGCGGCGGGGCCGGGAAGGCCGGACAGGAAGAGCGCCTCGGCCTCGTCGCCGGTGAGCCCGGTGAGGCGGGTCCGATAGCCGTCGACGAGCTGGATGCCCCCGTGCGGGCCGCGCTCCGCGTAGATCGGGACGCCGGCGGCGCTGAGCGCCTCCACGTCGCGATGGATCGTGCGCTCCGACACCTCGAGCTCGACCGCCAGGGCACCGGCCGTGAGGCGCCCGCGAGCCTGAAGGAGCAGCAGGAGCTGGACGAGGCGGGATGCGCGCATCGGCGCGAGGATACGCCCGGAACCTGACAGGAAGCGTCAGGTTCGCTCGCGGAGGAACGCGGCGACGGTGTCCAGCGCCTCGTCGAGGACCGGTCCGAGCCCGTGGCCCAGCCGCGGCCAGGTCCGGACCGTCGCATCGGGAAGCTGCTCGACGGCCGTGCGGAGCAGGTCGATGCGGGCGAATGGGTCCGCCTCGCCGCCCAGCAGGAGCACCGGACAACGGATGTCGGGCCAGTGCGACGTCCGATCGCTCCAGGCGTCATGGCGCCCCGGTGCGTGCAGCGGATACGACAGCAGGACGAGCGCAGCGGGTGGGGACTCTGCGGCGATCAGCGAGGCCACCCGGCCGCCGAATGAGTGCCCGCCGATCGCGACCGACCGGCGCGTGGCTTCCGGCACCGCGTCGCGATAGACGGGAACGGCGCGCTCGGCGGCTCCCTTCGGCAGCGCGACCAGCTTCACCTCGAGGCCGCGCGCCACGAGGCCGTCGCGGTGCGGGTGGAGCCGCTCGATCGTTCCCGAGGCACCGGGAGCCAGGAGGATTCGCGTGGCCGCCATGGAGGACAGGATAGGCGCTACTGGAGCCCCCACAGCACCTGGCGGGGCGTGAGCCCGCTGGCGTGGATGTCGGCGGCCAGCGACCGTCCGACGTAGCGATAGTGCCATGGCTCGTAGTCGTAGCAGGTGCGATCGAACGCCCCGCGCGGGTAGCTCATCGCGAACCCGTAGCGCCACGCGTTCGCCGCCATCCACGCACCGGCCGGGGTCGTGGCCCAATCGGCGTAGTCCCACGGCGCGGCGCCGCCCTCGCTCGTGACGTCGATCGCCGTCCCCAGTTGATGCTCGGAATGGCCGGCGCGGGCGCTCGTTCGCAGCGCCTGCTCGTACCCGCCGATGCTGACCCAGTAGTCGAACGTTGCCCGTTGCTGTGCGTGGCTGCGATAGCCGCTCACCAGCTGGAACGGCGCGCCGGCGGCGCGCGCATCGGCGGCCATGCGCTGCAGGTCCTCGGCCAGGAAGGTGCGGAGCAGGTACCCGCCGTTCACGCCACCCGCGGCGCTGTCGACGAGGTCGGTCGGCGCGTACGAGGACGGCAGGTGGTAGATCGTGTCGAGCAGGCTGATCGCCCACGCGCTGTAGGAGTGATGCTTCGTGAGCTCGTCCATGTACGCGCAGGTCGGCAGTACGTCGCCGGTCCCCGGCGGCGTTGGGGCGGGCGTCGCGACCGGAGGGGGAGCGACGGTCGGGCTCGGCGTCGGCATCGGCTTCGGGCTCGGCGTCGGCGTGGGGCTGGCGGTGGGGCTGGGCCTCGGCGTCGCCGTGGGCGTGGGCGTGGGGCTCGGGGACGCGGTCGCCCGCGGAGTTTCGGCGGGTGGAGGTGGCGGAGTGTCGCTTCCGAGCGGCGCGAGAGCATTCAGGAGGACGGCCGACGCCAGCACGACGCTCGCCGCGGCGGCGAGGAGGCCGGAGGCGAACAGCAGTCGCGAGCGGTCGAGGAGAAGAGCCGGCATCGGCTCCGGGTGAAAGGCCATGCGCCAAGCGTGCGGACCGGAGGCCCGGGCGACCACGGCCGATCATCGAAGCCCTCGATCGGCCATTCGACGGGCATCGCCTCGGCTGCTGGGCAGAGGAGCGCATCGGTCGTACGCTGTGGGCATGAACGAGAAGATCACGAAGTCCGACGCCGAGTGGCGGGCGGAACTGACACCCGAGCAGTACCACGTGCTCCGCGAGAAGGGCACCGAACGCGCGTTCACCGGCGCGTACTGGGACGAGCACGGCGCGGGAACGTACCGATGTGCCGCCTGCGGCGCCGAGCTGTTCGACGCCGGAACGAAGTTCGAGTCCGGCACCGGGTGGCCGTCCTTCTACCAGCCGAAGGCCACCGAAGCGGTCGAGACCGCGACGGATCGGGCCTTCTTCATGACCCGCACCGAGGTGCACTGCGCCCGATGCGGCGGCCACCTCGGCCACATCTTCGACGACGCGCCGGACCAGCCGACGGGCCTGCGCTACTGCATCAACTCGGCGTCGCTGGCCTTCGACCCCGCGAAGGTCGAGCCGATGGAGGAGGTCTAGGAGCCCGGCCTCCAACTGCCTGGCCCGCCGCCACCGTCCAGCTCGATCCGATAGCTCGCCAACAGGGATCCGTCCCGGCCGAGGATCAGCATCGACGAGGTCAGCCGGTCGAGCGCGGCGAGCGCGCTCGAGTCGGGGGCCCATGCGACCACGTCGCCGCGGATGTCCGCCAGCACGTCGCCATCGGCCTCGAGCAGCTGCGAGCTCGTCTCGCCGCTGACGGGGTCGGCGACCCAGGCGACGAGCAGCGACGCGTCCGGCGAGACGCTCGACGTCTGGGCGGGCCCCACCAGTGATGAGTCGCCGGTGCCGAGATCGATCGCGATGACCGAGGAGTCCACCTCGCTCGTGACGAGCAGCCGGCCGTCCGGAAGCCATCCTTGCGGCCAGATCCCGTTCGCCACGAACCGAGGCTGGCCACCGCCCGCGTCGACGAGGTAGGTGGCGGCGAACACTCCCTCCTGAGCGCCACCTGCCGGCGGACCGGTATACGCGATCGTCGAACCGTCCGGCGACCAGATGGGCGATCCGCCCCCCGCCGTCGAGCCGTCTTCGGTCAGCGGCGTCGACTCGCCATCGTCGGCGAGTTCGATGACGCGCAGATCCCAGGCGCCCGGCTCGGGCGGAACCTCGCCCTCGCACGGTCCTCCGCACGGGCTGTACGGCACGTTGGCGGCGTGGAGCAGCCGGGTTCCGTCCGGCGACCAGGCCGGCCCGCGTCCGTCGCCGATCCGTCGGAGGTTGCCGTCGAGGTCGACGATGTACACGACCGAGTCGCACGAGCCGTAGGCGAAGGCGAGGTGCTCGCCGTCGGGCGACCAGGTGAGGGACCGCGGCGCGAATCCGCAGCTCAGCGCCGGACGCATCGGTCCGGAGGACGTGAGCTCGGCGTGCTCCGGGCGCAGCTCGGTGAGCTGCCTGCTCTCCCCGGTGTCCAGGTCCAGGACGTGGATCTGGGCATCCATTCCCGCGACGTAGGCGAGCTGGCCTTGGAGGGCGGCGGCTCGATCGGTGGCCGGTGCCCCGGAAGGGCTGGCGCCCGGAGCCGAGCTGGACGATGACGGCGAGGCGACCGGCGGCGCCGCGCAGGACGCCAGCAGTGCCGCGAGCAGGAGGACGGGGGATCGGTGCATCGGCACCAGGACGCGCTGCCGGCGCGCATGTTGCATCGCGTTCAGCGGCCGTCCGCCACCGCGCGCATCACGCTGGCCGCGGCGCGGCACTGCTCGTCGGTGACGTCGAGATGCGTCACGGCTCGCACGGTGCGCCGGCCGAACGCGTTCAGAAGCACGCCGCGCTCGCGGCACTGCTCCACGAAGGTCGCGGCGTCCGGGACGCCACGCCGCTCGACGAGCGAGAGGACCACGATGTTCGTCTGCACCGTGGCGAGGTCGATCTCGATGTCGTCGCCCCGCAGCAGCTCGTCCGCGAGGAGCCGCGCGTTGGCATGGTCCTCGGCCAGCCGCTCGACGTGGTGGGCGAGGGCGTACGAGCCGGCGGCCGCCAGGATGCCCGCCTGCCGCAGCGCGCCCCCGGCCATCCGGCGATACCGATGCGCGCGTCCGATCAGCTCCCGGCTGCCCGCCAGCATCGATCCGACCGGTGCGCCGAGGCCCTTCGAGAGCGACATCCCGACCAGGTCGAAGCCCTGCGCGACCTCGGCCGGCCTTCGTCCGCTGGCCACGGCCGCATTGAGGAGCCGGGCGCCGTCGAGATAGGTCGCGAGGCCGTGCTCCCGGGCTGCCGCGAGGACGTCAGCCAGGAGGTCGGCAGGGAAGACCACCCCGCCCGCCCGGTTGTGGGTGTTCTCGACGACGAGCAGCGACGTCGGCGGATACACGATGTGGCCGTGCGGCTTGGCCGCGGCGCGCACCGCATCGGCATCGAAGGTCCCGCCCGTGCCGATCTCGCTGAACTGCACGCCCGCGTTGGCGGCGCCGGCGCCGGTCTCGTGGAGGACGATGTGCGACCCGACCGGCACGAGGACGTCGTCGCCGGGGCGCGTGAGGGTCCGAAGCGCCACCTGGTTCGCCATCGTCCCGCTGGGCAGGAACAAGGCGGCCTCCGCGCCGAGGAGCGCCGCGACCTCCTCCTGGAGCCGGTTGACCGACGGATCCTCGCCGTACTGGTCATCGCCGACCTCCGCCCTGGCCATGGCTGTCCGCATGGCGGGGCCTGGCAGGGTCACGGTGTCCGAGCGCAGGTCGATGCGGTCCGTCATGCGCCGATGATAGGCGCGCTCATGGCGTCATCGGCGATTGTGCATTCGTCGTGGCGTTCGTACGATCGTCACACGACTGCGTTCTCATGGTGATGATGACCGGACCGGCACCCGAGCCCACCGAGCCCATTCCGCACCGCCGATTCGCCGCGCTTGCCGGGATCGGTGCGGGCGCTGCGGCGCTCGGCGTGGCGGAGCTGATGGCGGGCGTGCTGCCGGCGGCGGCCTCGCCGGTCATCGCGATCGGCGACCTCGTCATCTCGCTCCAGCCGCCGGGGGCGAAGCAATTCGTCGTCGATCTGTTCGGCGAGGCCGACAAGCTTCTGCTCAACCTGCTCATCGTCGGCGTCGCGCTCGGTGCGTCGGCCGGGCTGGGCGTCGTGGCGCGCAGGAGGCCGACCGTCGCGCGCCTCGGGTTCACGGCCTTCGGCCTGCTGGCCCTGGGCGCCGGGCTCCGGGACCCGCTCGCGGCGCCGATCACCACGCTCCTCGTGGCCGTGGCGGCGATCGGCGTTGCGCTGGTGGCGCTCGGGTGGCTGATTCGCCACGCCGCGGATGCCTCGGCGCCTCAGCGGGCCGAGATGCCGGCCTGGGGGCGGCGACGCTTCCTCGTGAGCTCGGCGACGGTCATCGGCGCGGCGGCTGGTGCCGGAGTGCTCGGGCGAACGCTGCTCGAGAGCGGTCGGCTGAACGCCGCGTCGCCGACCGCCGAGATCCCGGCCCCGGTGACCACGGCGGCGCCCCTTCCGGCCGGCGTGTCGCTCGACGTCGCGGAGGTGACGCCGATCGTCACGCCGAACGAGCGGTTCTACCGGATCGACACGGCGCTGCTCGTCCCCCGGCCGGACGTCGAGAAGTGGCGGCTGCGCATCACCGGCATGGTCGATCGGCCCTTCGAGCTGACGTACGACGACCTGGTGTCGATGCCGCTCCACGACCAGTATGTGACCATCGCCTGCGTGAGCAACGAGGTCGGAGGCGGCCTGGTCGGCAACGCGCTGTGGCGGGGGGTGCGCCTGAAGGAGCTCCTCGAGCAGGCCGGCGCTCAGCCCGCCGCGACCCAGATCGTCGGGCGCGCGGTCGACGGGTTCACGGTCGGCTTCCCGACGGCCTGGGCACTTGCCGACGACCGGGAGCCGCTCGTGGCGGTCGCGATGAACGGCGAGCCGCTGCCGGCCGATCACGGCTTCCCCGCGCGCCTGATCGTCCCAGGGCTGTACGGGTACGTGAGCGCCACGAAGTGGCTGGCGGAGATCGAGCTGACCACTCTCGAGGCATTCGATGCGTACTGGGTGCCACTGGGCTGGTCGAAGGAGGCGCCGATCCTGACGCAGTCGCGGATCGACACGCCGCGCGATGGCGCGCGGATCGAGCCCGGCACGGTCCCGATTGCCGGCGTCGCCTGGGCACCGGACCGCGGGATCACCGCCGTCGAGGTTCAGGTCGACGAATCGGGGTGGCAGCCGGCCGAGCTCAGCACCCCGATCTCCGACGCGACCTGGGTGCAGTACGTGTTCCGCTGGCCGGCGACCTCCGGGGACCACCTCCTGCGGGTGCGCGCCACCGATGGGGAGGGCGTGATCCAGACCGACGAGCGCACGCGCCCCGACCCCGACGGCGCGCGGGGTCACCACACCGTTCGGGTGACCGTCTCCTAGGGTACCGATGCCGACGGGACCATCGGTTCATGGCCCGATGGTCCCAAGGATGGTGTCCTGCCCGCGATGGCTCACGAGGCCCGCAGGCGCGGGCATCTCCCCCCGCCCGACGGTGCCCGTCGGCTGCTGCTCATCCGCGTCGTCGCCGTGGTCGCGCTCGCGGCCACCGCCGCGTACCTCGGCTGGCGCGCGACGAGCACGCTCAACCTCGATGCCTGGTACCTCGCGGTGCCGATGCTCGTGCTCGAGGTCCATGCCGGCATCGGGCTCGGGCTCTTCGCCTTCAGCCTGTGGGACGTGGACCGCCGGCCGCCGCGCCGCGCCCTCCGCAAGCTGCCCTCGGTCGCGGTCCTCATCCCGACCTACAACGAGGGCCCGGAGATCCTGGTGCCGACCATCGCCGCCGCCATGGCCATGGAACCGGCCCACGAGACGTGGGTGCTCGACGACGGGGAACGCCCGGAGATCGAGCAGCTGGCGCGATCGTTGGGGGCGCACTACCTGGCCCGGCCGACGCACGAGCACGCCAAGGCCGGTAACCTCAACCACGCCCTGGGGGTGATCGAGGCCGACATCTTCGCCGTGCTCGACGCCGACCACGTCGCGGCGCCCGAATTCCTGCGCGCGACACTCGGCTACTTCTCCGATCCGCGCGTTGCGCTCGTCCAGACGCCGCAGGACTTCTACAACGTCACGAGCTTCGAGCACGGCAGCGGCCTGGCCTACGGAGAGCCCTTCCACGAGCAGACCCTCTTCTACCGGCTCCTGCAGCCCGGCAAGAACCGATGGAACGCCGCCTTCTGGTGCGGGACGAATGCGCTCGTGCGGGTCGCCGCTCTCCGCGAGGTGGGCGGGGCGGCCACGGACACGATCACCGAGGACATCCACACCACGATCCGCTTCCACCGCAGTGGCTGGAAGACGGTCTATCACAACGAGGTGCTCGCCCGCGGCCTGGCTGCCGACGACGCGACCCAGTACCAGCTCCAGCGCAACCGCTGGGGGACCGGCGCGATGCAGGTCCTGCGCATCGAGAATCCGTTGCTCGTTCCCGGGCTCACCATCGGCCAGCGGCTCGGCTATGCGGCGACGCTTCTCGGCTGGTTCGACTCCTGGCGCACGCTCGGCTTCCTCCTCCTGCCGCCGGCCGTGCTCCTGAGCGGCGAGATCCCGATCATCGCCGATGGCGTGACGTTCGCGACCCTGTTCGGGATCACGTATCTCCTCCAGCAGGCGGCCCTGTACCTCCTCGGTCGCGGCGCGTACCGGCCCGTGCTGTCGATCATCTTCGACCTCGTCCGGATGTCGCCGAACTTCGTCGCCACGATGAGCCTGCTGGTGCCGCGGACGCCACGCTTCCGCGTCACGCCGAAGGGCCGCATCGCCGCCGAGCGGGGTCGTGTGGAGGCTCCGCTCCTGCTGCGGGCGTCGCTCGGCATCTCGTTCGTCGCTGCGGCGGTCTACGCCCTCCACCTCGTCGGGCCGTTCGACATGGGCTACGTGTCGGAGTGGGCCGCCCTCGGCGCCTTCGCCTGGCTGGCGGTCAACGCCGGCCTCACCTGGCTCGCCATCCGCCGCGTGCGGTCGCTCCGGTTCGCGGCGGAGCGCCGGAGCGCCGTGCGCTTCGCGGTCGACGTGCCCGGCTGGATCGACGGCGGCGCGGCCGCCGTGCAGGACGTTTCGGTTGGCGGTGCGCTCGTGGCCACCGCCGCCCCGCTCGTCGAGCGCGAAGCGCATCTCGTGAGCTTCGAGCTGCCGTCGGGAACGACCTCCCTCTGGTCCCAGATCCGCTCCTCGCGGCGCGCGCCCTCGGGCGAGTACCACTACGCCGTCGAGTTCGAAGCGGGGCAGTATCCCGCCCGGGCGGCCCTGGCCCGGGCCGTCTTCGCCGGCCGCTATCCGGTGGCTGGCACGGTCAGGCGACCGTGGGCCGAGCTCCTGCGTCGCGAGATCGGCTCGCTGTCCGAGCGTTTCCGCGGGCGCCCGGAGATCGCCGATCGCTCGCGGACGGCAGTCGCCGCCGCCAACATGGATTTGCCGGCCGCATCGGCCTGACCGTCGCTACGGTTCGCGTCAACGGACCGGGGCGGTGTCGCCGTTCGAGGCTCCGGGCACGGCGATCGGCGACAGGTGCACCTCGATCTCGATCAACCCTTCCTCGAGCGGAGCGTCGCTGACCATTGCCCACGCGGCGTGTGACAGGTTCACGACGCGCTGGTCATCGGTTCCCGCGTAGCACGGACAGACGTCGACCACCGGGAGCGCCACGCAGCGGTCGGCGCACACGAGCACGACGGCCGGGTCCTCGGAGGATGGAGTGATGCCGGCATCCGGCGGAAGGGCGACGGTCGGGATGCCCTCCCAACCGGCGGTCTCCGGGTAGCTCGAGGCGACACCGGCCAGCACGCCCTCTGCCGCCATCCCACCGATGTCCGGCACGGTGGCCAACGGCTCGACGGGTTGACTGGCGCCGCCCGCCAACGAGGCGGTGGGATCGCCGGCGAAGGCGTACCAGTAATCGTCCTTGCCCTCGAAATACGCACTGCGGTGGAGCCAGGTCTCGGCTCCCTCGACCGACGCGTGCGGGAGACGGACGAGGCCATTGGGGTGGAAGCGCGGCTCGGTGGCGAACAGGTCGCCATAGGCCCGCTCCGGCTGGTCGAGCAGCGCGCCGACGAGGTGCGCGGCCCCTTCGAAATAATCGGTGGCGAAGTACGCGCTCGCGCCGAGCTCCGTGAGCGGGGCGCGCGAGTAGGCGCTGACGCGCTCGCCCGCGACCTCCTCGGTGGCGGGCGTGTCGAACCCCTCGCCCGCACCGGGCGCGTAGCACGCGTTCGAGTAGATCATGACCCAGCCCGGGGCTGGTCGCGCGTGTGCCGCGATCCACGCCTCGCCGTGGTAGGCGAGGGTTCCGTCCTGCCAGGAGTCGGCATGGTCGCCGCGGGCGTTCGGGCCGTTGAGGCCCCAGCCGTTCGTGGTGGCGGGATCCGGGGTCGGCGAGTAGGGGTTCGGTGACCCGACGCCGTGCCCGAAGTACACCACGATCGAGGCTCCCTCCACCGCCTCGACCACCCGTTCGGGGGTGGCGTCCGGCGAGTACGCCCGTGCAACGTCCGCGCCCCGTTCCTCGGCGGCGGTCGCCGCGGCCTCGGCGAGGGACAGGTAGACCGGAGTCAGCTCCTCACCGACCGGGCCGACGATGACGGCCACACGGATCGGCCCCGCGGCGCGAGCGGGCGCGGCGAGGCCGGGGCCGGCGAGGAGCGTCGCCAGCGCCAGCACCATGGTGAGCATGCGGCGCACGAAATCCCCCTAGGGCACGAGGGCTGGGACCAGCTTGATCCGTCCGCAGGATCGCACCCCGCACCCACCGGATGCAAGAGGTGCAGGCGAGTCCGGGGCAGATCGTTGAGGTCAGGCCCCGGCCGGCTCGAGCGAGCCGCCGGCGGCATCGGCTTCGGCTGGGGCGCCTGCGAGCGCCTCGAAGATGACGTCCGCCCAGATCGCGTAGCCGACGGCGGAGGGGTGGAACTGGTCGCTCGCCAGGAACCGCGTGTCCCGGTCGATGCGACGCGGGACCTCGGCGGCGAGGTCCGCGTAGCGCGCGTGTGCACGCGCGGCCTCCTCCCGACTCACGATTCGGAGAAGCCGCGCGTACTGGTCGGCGAGGAAGATGAGCGGCTCGACCGCGCGAAGCGCGCCGCGGAAGGCCGGGATGCCCGCGAGGACGAGCTCACACGCCGGGTTGACAGCGCGGACGCCCTCGAGCACGGCCCGCAGGTCAGCGCGGTAGCGCCTCGGTGGCGTGTTGTGCGTCGCGTCGTTGGAGCCGATGACGACCGCGACGACGTCAGCGCCCGGCAGGAACGGCTCCGCGGCATTCGGGCGGATCGGCTCCAGTGCCCGAGGCAGCTGGGCCCGCACGAGGTCGGCGATCCGCGCGCCGGCCCAGCCGTAGCTGACGACGTGGACCGCACGGCGGCGGTGGTCGGCGAGGCGCCGAGCGAGCTGGTAGGGGAGGGACTCCTCTGCCCGATCGACCCCGACGCCCGCGGTCGTCGAGTCGCCGAGCACGACGAGGCGCAGCCGGCCCTCGCGCGGCGTGCCGTCAGCGGGCGCCACGACGTGATTGACGTAGAACCCGGGATGGCCCGGAAGGAACTCCATCCGTCGCAGCCGCATGAGCTGGACCGCCACGACGCCGGCGAATGTGCCGACGGCGGCGCCGATGACGCGGGCGGCGTGGGTGAGCCAGCGGTCCATGGTGCGACCGTACCGCGCGCGGACGATTGACGCCAACCGCACAATCGGTCGCGTGCCGAACGCCCCGCTCGTCATCGTCAACCCGACTGCCGGGGGCGGCCGAGCCGCGCGCCTCGTGCCATGGCTTCGGGAGCGCCTGGCGAGCCGTGCGGATGCGCGGCTCGTCGTCACCCGGCGTGCCGGCGAGGCGGAGGCTGTCGCCGGCGAGGCCCGCTCGGCCGGTGTCGACCGCATCGTTGCGGTCGGTGGCGACGGGACCGTCCAGGAGGTCGTCAACGGACTGGTGGATGGTGCCGTCCCGGCCACCGTCGGGATCGTGCCGGTCGGGAGTGGGAACGATCTCGCCCGCAGCCTTGGCCTGCCGCGCGATCCCGCGGCGGCCTGGACGGTGGCCATCGGCCGGGGGGAGCGGGCCGTCGACCTCCTGCTGGCAACCGGCGGGAGCGGCCGGCGTCGGTGGTTCGGCTCGGCCGGCGGCATCGGCTTCGACGCGCAGGTGGCCGCCGCCATGGCGACGCGTGCCGGCTGGCAGCGAGGCCAGCTGGGATACCTGCTGACGACCCTCGTCGAGCTCCGGCGCTTCTCGAATCGCCGGGTGGAGCTCACGCTCGACGGCGCGGCCACCGCCCACCAGGTGCTGTTCGTGGCCATCGCCAACGGCGAGTATTACGGCGGCGGGATGCGGATCGCCCCTGGCGCGGCGGTGGACGACGGCATGTTCGACCTGTGCGTGGTCGGCAACGTCTCGCGGCTCACGGCCCTTCGGCAGCTCGCGAACCTCTACCGCGGCACGCATGTGGACCACCCCAGCGTGGCGATGCACCGCGGGCGATCGGTGGCCATCGCCGGTGATCGTGCGACCCTCGTGCACCTCGACGGCGAACCGTTCGGCGGGCTTCCCCTGCAGGTCGAGCTGCATCCGGCTCGGATCACCGTCGCCGCGCCGCTGCGCTAGCCTGTCGCCGATGACGAACTCCGAGGGCACCACGTCGGCGCCCACGCGCGGGATGGTCGTGCGCGGGGCACGCGGCCGGCGGATCGGGGTGGTGGACGCCGTTTTCGCCGACTACCTGCTGGTGCGGACGGCCGGACTGCTGCCGGTCGACCTGTACGTGCCGCGTCCCGCGGTCGCCGTCGACGGCGATCGGCTGACCGTCGACTGCGGGCGCGACGAGGCGTACGCCCGCTGGCATCGGCCCCTGAAGCGGGCACCGCACGACTGAGCGGTCCTCGCACCCTGCACACGTCTTGCAGTACCCTTGAGCCGATGGATGACGCCGATACGATCCAGCCGCTGAACGGCAGGCCGCCGTACGAAACCGGGGACGCCGAGGCCTTCTACGCGCACGTCGGGACCGGCGGCAAGGTCGAGGCGGACGACTGGATGCCGGAGGAGTATCGCGCCGCGGTCCTGAAGTTCGTCGAGATGCACGCGAACTCCGAGCTGATGGGCGTCCTGCCCGAGCGCGACTGGATCATGCGTGCGCCGACGCTTCGCCGGAAGCTGGCGCTCACGTCGAAGATCCAGGACGAGGTCGGGCACGCGCAGCTGCTCTACCGCGTGGCCGAGGACCTCGGCAAGCCGCGAGCGGCCATGCTCCAGGACCTGCTGGACGGCAGGACGAAGTTCCACAACGTCTTCCACTACCCGACACGATCGTGGGCCGACGTCGGGATCATCGCCTGGCTGGTGGACGCGGCGGCCATCGTCAGCCAGCAGGCGCTGCGCGACTCCTCGTACGCTCCTTATGCCCGCACGATGAAGAAGATCTGCTGGGAAGAATCCGTCCACATCATGCACGGCCGCGACGTCGTGCTGACGATGATGAACGGCACCGATGCCCAGCGGGCCATGGTCCAGGAGGCGCTCGACCGATGGTGGGGCCCGCTCATGCAGATGCACGGCCCGCCCACCGACCCGGCAAAGGACAAGGACCTCCACTGGGGCATCAAGGCCAAGAACAACGAGCAGCTGCGCCAGGAGTTCCTCTCGATCTACGTGCCGCGCATCCTGGAGCTCGGCCTGCGCATTCCGGATCCGAACCTACGCTACGACGAGGCGTCGGGCCGCTGGGAGTACACGGAGCCCGACTGGGCGGAGCTGAAGTCGGTGGTCACCGGCCACGGTCCGGCGTCGCAGTCCCGCCTCCAGTTCCGTCGCGACAGCTACGCCGACACCCAGTGGGTGCGAGACACGCTGCTCGGACCGGCCGACGCGGCCGTCGCCTGACCGGGGGCGATCGCCTCCAGCCGATGAGCACGAACGAACGGATCTGGGAGGTCTTCCGCCAGGAGGACGAGGGCGATCCGATGGTGCACGCCGGGAACGTGAACGCCCCCGACGAGGAGCTGGCGATGCACTACGCCCGCGAGTTCTACGGTCGCCGCGGCGAGTCGCATCGGCTGTGGATCGTCGCGCGCGACGCGGTGACCGAGCTGGACGATCCGGATCTGCTCAAGCCGCCGTTCGACCGCAGCCACAAGAAGCCGGGCGGCTACATCATCAAGCACAAGCTCGAGGCCGCGAAGCAGCGTGCGGCCAGCGAGGCGGGGGAGTGACGGACCTCGACCCGGCCACCCGCGACGCGCTCGCCGAGCTGCTGCTGGCCGTGGCCGACGACGAGTTCGTCATCGGCTTCTGGGACTCCGAGTGGACCGGCATCGCGCCGATGCTGGAGGAGGACGTGGCGACCAGCTCGATCGCGCAGGACGAGATCGGCCATGCCCGGGCGCTGTACGAGCTGCTGGCCGAGGTGACCGATGACGACGCCGACCGCATCGCCTACGGCCGCGAGCCGGATGCCTATCGCCATGCGGCGCTCCTGAACCACAGGCGGGGCGACTGGGCCTTCAGCGTCGCCCGTCGCTACCTGTACGAGACGGCCGATGCGGTCCGCCTGGCCGCGCTGGCCGGCTCGTCTCACGAGCCGCTGGCGCAGTTGGCCGCGAAGATGCGGCGCGAGGAGACCTACCACCGCCTGCACGCCGACGCCTGGCTGCGCCGGCTGGCCGACGGGCCGCCGGACGTTCGGGAGCGGCTCGCCCAGGCGCTGCGGCAGCTGTGGGCCGATGCGCAGCAGCTGTTCACACCACTCGCCGGCGAGGCGGCCCTGGTGGCGGCCGGGATCCTCCCGGAACCGATGTCGACGATGCACGCGGCCTGGACGGCGCGCGTGCGCCCGGTCGTGGAGCCGATCGCCGGACCGCTTCCCGACGCCGGTCCCTCCGCCGAGGGGCGCAGCACCCGCACCGACGACTTCCTGTGGCTCCACGGCGAGTTCACGATGGTCGCCGGCGGGGCCGAGGCCGCGCTGTGGTAGGCCCGGTCGTGCGGGACTCCCGGGAGCGGCGCATCTGGGACGAGCTCGCCCGCATCTCCGACCCGGAGATCCCGGCCATCAGCCTCGTGGACCTCGGGGTCATCGGCTCTGTGGCGGTGGACGACGATCGCGCGCGGATCGAGATCCTGCCGACCTTCGTGGGATGCCCGGCCGTCGAGGTCATGCGCAGCGAGGTGAGCGACCGGATCAGCGCTCTCGGCGTGGCGGATCGCGTGGAGGTCGAGATCACCTTCCAGCCACCATGGACGAGCGAGCGAATCAGCGCGCTCGGCCGGGAGCGGCTCCGCCAGTCGGGCTTCGCGCCGCCGCAGGTCGGGCCGACGATCCCCGACGAGGCAGCAGGGCTCGACGAGCTGTCCATCCTGCCCGTCGCCGAGTGCCCGTACTGCGGCTCGCGGAACACGACGCTCGAGAACCCGTTCGGGCCGACGCTGTGCCGCGCGATCTATCACTGCGCCGACTGCCGCCAGCCGTTCGAGCAGATGAAGCGAGTCTGACCTTCCAGGTGGCCACCCCGCAGGTCGTGGACACGCTCCTGGCGAGCGCGGAGCCATCGGTGCGCTTCCTGACACGGCGAGACGTGCTCGGCGAGGATTCGATGTCGCCCGCCCTGCGCCGCGAGCAGGACAACGTCGTCCGTTCCGCCCTCGTTGCGGCGCTGCTGGCAGGACATGCTCGACGCGCGCGGGGAACCTATGCGAAGTGGCATGGGGCGCATTGGGTGGCTCTTGCGCTCGCCGAGCTCGGTCATCCGGGCGGCGGTGAGCGAATTTCCGCCCTGGTGGACGAGGTGCTCGACCATTGGACCGCGCCCCGATACCTGCGAGACGTCGAGGCGACGGACAGATCCCTTCCGAGGGACGCCGTCCCGATCATCGCCGGGAAGGCTCGCCGCTGCGGCTCGCAGCATGGGGCCGCGCTTCTCGTGGCGGCGCGCCTCGGCGACCCCGGCGACGAGCGCGCGGATCTCATCGCACGGCGTCTCGGTGCGTGGCAGTGGCCGGATGGGGGCTGGAACTGCGACCGAAGGCCGGATGCGCGCACCTCGTCGGTCAACGAGACGTTGCTGCCCCTGCGAGGGCTGGCCGCAATCGAGGGAAGGAGGCCCGGCCCGATGGTGCGCGCGGCGCGCGCGTTCTTCCTCGAACGCAACGTCGCGTTCAGTCGGACCACGGGGGAACCGATCACTGCCGATGTGATGCGTCTCCACCATCCGGTGTACTGGCACTTCGACATCCTTGCCGGGCTGTGGGCCCTCGCCGAGTCCGGAGGACTCCGGGACGGCCGTTGCCAGCGGGCGCTCGATTACCTCGAGTCACGGAGGCACGCCGACGGCATGTGGGGAGCGGACGCGCGGTACTACCGCGTCTCCGAAACCGGCTCCAACGTCGAGCTCGTGGACTGGGGTCCGGCCGGCCGCAGCCGCCCGAACCCCTGGATCACCGTTCGCGCGCTCGCCGTGCTCCGCGCGGCCGACCGGCTGTAGGGACCCGGACGGCCGCGTCATGGGTTACGCTTCGGCGCATGTCGATCGACGCTGACGAGATCGCGGCCGACGCCGGCGCGGCGCTGGCCTCCGGCCAGGGCGATCACCTCGCCGCCATGCGCCACTCGGCGGCGCACATGATGGCGGCGGCCGTGCTCGAGCTCTTTCCCGACGCGAAGCTCGGCGTCGGTCCGGCGATCAAGGACGGCTTCTATTACGATTTCGACCTGCCGCGCCCCCTGACGCCGGTCGACCTCGAGCAGATCGAAGGGAAGATGCGCGAGCAGCACGCCGCCGACCTCGCCTTCGAGCACTCGAGGGACCTGCCGCGGGCGGATGCGATCGCCGAGCTCCAGGCCAGGGGACAGCCGTTCAAGGTCGAGATCGTCAACGACCTCGATGAGGCGGAGGGCCCGACCGTCAGCTTCTACCGGCACGGCACGTTCGAGGACCTCTGCCGCGGCGGCCATCTGGGCTCCACGAAGGAGCTCGGCGCGTTCAAGCTGCTGAACACCGCCGGCGCCTATTGGCGCGGCGACGAGACGCGTCCAATGCTTCAGCGGATCTACGGCACCGCCTGGGACAGCGCCGAGGAGCTGGATCGGCACCTGTGGCGCCTCGAGGAGGCGAAGAAGCGCGACCACCGCAAGCTCGGCCGCGAGCTCGACCTGTTCACGTTCCATCCGGAGTCGCCGGCGGCGCCCTTCCTTCATCCCCGCGGCATGGCCATCTGGCGGGCGCTCGAGGAGTGGTCACGCCAGGTGCGCCGCGAGGCCGGATTCTCCGAGGTTCGCACGCCCAGCCTGGTACGCAAGGAGCTGTGGGAGACGTCGGGGCACTGGAACAACTACCAGGACAACATGTTCGTCCTCGACGACTACGACCACGTGTCCGGGCTGAAGCCGATGAACTGCCCAGAGGAGATCCTCATCTACAAGACCCGGGCCCACTCGTACCGCGAGCTGCCGATCCGGTTCGCGGACTACTCGGTCCTCTTCCGGAAGGAGCGCACCGGGGTCTTGGCGGGCATGTTCCGCGTCCGGCAGCTGACCCAGGACGACTCCCACGTCTTCTGCCGCGATGACCAGGTCGACGACGAGATCCGGCTCGCGTTGTCGCTGGTGCGCAAGCAGTACGCGCCCTTCGGTTTCGAGCCCCGCGCGAAGCTCGCGACGCGACCGGAGAAGCGCCTCGGGTCCGACGAGTTCTGGGAGCGCGCCGAGGAGCGGCTGAAGGAGCGCCTGGACGAGGATGGGATGTCGTACGAGATCGACGTCGGCGGCGGGGCCTTCTACGCACCGAAGATCGACATCTTCATCGAGGACGCCCTCGGCCGCGAATGGCAGATGGCAACCATCCAGGCCGACTACCAGCTCCCCCAGCGCTTCGACCTCGAGTATCGCGCGGCGGACGGCGGCTTCGAACGGCCGGTCGTCATCCACTACGCCATCTACGGTTCGTTCGAACGGTTCATCGGCATCCTCACCGAGCAGTACGCGGGCGCATTCCCGTTGTGGCTGGCGCCAGTTCAGGTGATGGTCGTGCCGATCGCGGACCGGCACATCGAGTACGCCGAGTCGGTCCGCACCGCGCTCGCCGCTGCCGGCCTGCGTGCCGAGGTGGACGCACGATCGGAGCGGATGCAGGCCAAGCTGCGGGAGGCGCAGGAGCAGAAGATCCCGGTCATGGTGGTCGTCGGTGACCGCGATCAGGAGGCGGGCGCCGTGTCGCCGCGCCTGCGGACGGGTGAGTCGTCGCAGGGTGCTCCGCTGGACGACTTCATCACCGGCCTTGTCGCTCGTGCCGACGCACGCGAGCTCTGGCCGCCCCTGGAGCCGGCGTCGGCGGGAGCCGCCCAGGACTCGTGACGGTGGCACACGCCCGCGTGCCGGGAGCCCATGTGCACCGGTGGCACGCTACGGCCATCCAGGGCGCCATGGCGCTTCCCGAAGGAAGTTGTCCTGGCCGATGTGTGCCGGGGCGGCACGAATCGGCGATGCCGGTCCCCGGCGCCCCCGGTTCGGTGTCCGTTGCGTGCCGCGGAGGCACATCAACGGGCTGGAGCGCCGCCGGGTGAGGAAGATGCGCGGCGTCGGGCAGCTGGCCCTCCGCTCCACCGACCCACGCCGGGTGGCGGAGTTCTACGAGTCCGCCTTCGGCTTCCGGCGCCTGGCCGATGACGAGGCCGGCGTGGACCTCGAGCTCGGTGGCTTCGAGCTGAGCTTCCGCCGCGGAGACACCGCCACGCGCGATGGAATGCAGATCGGCTTCCGCGTGGAGACCTCGGGCGAGGTGGATGCCTGGGCACAGGAGCTTGGACGCCGCGGGTTCGCTCTGGCGGCGCCGCCCTCCGGAGACCGATGGGAGGGGACGCGCAGCTTCCGAATCGCCGACCCCGACGGGCGGCAGGTCGCGGTCTACTTCGACTACCCGCGTTGACGCGTCAGCCCACGAACTCGAGGACGTTGATCACCCAGATCCCGTAGGCATGCACGACGATCCCGATGACGACCGTCGCGCGCAGCAACCAGTCCGACTGGTGACGGTACGCCAGGCCGAGCAGCAGGAGAAAGAGCGGCATCGCGTCGAGGATGCGGCGGTAGCCGAACTGCGCGAAGCCCCACGAGCCCCACATCAGGTCCGGCAGCATGACGAGCAGCACGCCGAGCCACAGCCACGGGACGAGGCGCCCGCGGGCGAGGAGCGCCAGGAACAGGAACGGCGCCGTGAGCACGAGCGAGGCGCCGGAAAGCGAAGGGCGGAAGAAGGGTGCCTCGCCGACGATCTGGAAGCCGTCGATGAAGATCACCTTGAGGTGGCGCGGGATATAGCTGACCGAGAGCAGGCCCTCCGTGAACCACGGCTCGTCGGTGATGAGCAGGCCCTCGTCACCGGACGGGATGTGGACGTACCCGAAGTCGAACGGGGAGCCGAAGCGCGCGACGTTGTACGCGGCCAGCAGAAGTGCCGGAACGGCGACGCCAGCCGCCAGCAGCAGGTGCGAGCGGCCGATGCGCCAGCCGCCCTGCGGCGCCCGAGCGTAGATGGCCGCCAAGGCCGGAAGGGCGAGGCCCGCGGGCAGTCGGGACCCGGCCGCCAGCCCGACGAGCAGGCCGGCGGCCAGTGGCGCATGCCCGCGGACCGCGAGGTTCAGTGCGGCGAGCCCGAACGTGACCGCGCAGATCTCCGCGTAATGGTGCGGTCCGGCCATGCCGGCCACCCACCAGTGCGTCGTGAAGGCGAAGCCGATGGTGAGCCAGCGGCGCGGGTCGGGCGCGACGCCCCAGCCGAGGAGCAGCCAGTAGGCCAGCCCGACGTTGACCGCGCCGACGACGCTGGCGTAGGCGTTCCCGTCGAGCTCGCTCCAGGGCGCGCCCGGCCCGGTCACCAGGGCGACCGGGATGAGGCTGAGCGCCGGGACTGGGGGCAGCGGCACGAACTGCCCGCCGCCCGGTCGCGGCACGAGCTCGAGCCACGGCCGATCCTCCGTCAGGTGGAGCTGGCCGGACAGGAAGGCTTCGGCGAGCGGCGGCCACATGTCGCCGGACGCCGGCGGCCCGGTGACCCAGTAGACGGATACGGCGACGACGCTCAGCAGCACCGCCTCCGCCAGCGGCGAGAGCGCGATGACACGATGGCGCGCGCTGGTCGAATCGGTGGTCGCGGCCGTCATCGGCGGCAGCATGCCGGATCGCCGCGTCGTTGACCATCCGTTCGATATCGGTGTATCATCCGGCGGCAATTCGCGTACGTTTGCAGGGCCACCCGTCCGTGATCGGCCAGGTGGCCTTGTTGTTGAAGGAGAGCTGGAGCTGGCAAGGGACCTCAGAATCAATGAGATGATCCGAATCCGCGAGGTACGGATCATCGATGATCAAGGTGAGCAGCTCGGCGTCATGCCGACATCCGAGGCGCTCGCTCTGGCCCAGGAGAAGGGGCTCGACCTCGTCGAGGTGGCGCCCACCGCGGTCCCGCCCGTGTGCCGGATACTCGACTTTGGCCAGTACAAGTACGAGCTCCAGAAGCGCGAACGCGAACAGAAGAAGAAGCAGAAGTCGCAAACCTTCAAGGAGGTTCGGCTGGGCGTCAAGGTCGACGTCCACGATCTCCAGACGAAGGCTCGGCGAGCGGCCCAGTTCCTGGATCACGGAGATCGCGTGAAGGTCACCGTCCGCTTCCGCGGGCGCGAGATCAGCCATGCGAACCTCGGCCGGGACCTGCTCGTGCGGACGGCCGAGCTCCTCGCGGAGCACGGCACCATCGAGCGACAGCCGCTCCTCGAGGGACGGAGCATGTACATCGTGATGGCTCCCCTCGAGAAGCGACCCGAGAAGAAGACCGACACCGACGGCGAGGGAGCGACCCAGCCGGCCGGCGAGACCATCGGCGACGCCATCGCCGCCAAGGCCCCCGCTCCGCGAGCGGAGCAGCCAGCGGCGACCAGCGAGGCGCCGGCGCAGTAGGGACGTTGACCAGCCATGCCGAAGATGAAGACCCACAAGGGGACGGCCAAGCGCTACAAGAAGACCGGCTCCGGGAAGTGGATCCGGCCGAAGGCGTGGCGCGGCCATCACCTCGAGATCAAGTCGAGCCGCCGCACCCGCCGCTATGCGGGCAAGGCACTCGTCTCCGACACGCACACCAGCCAGCTCGAGCGGCTCCTGCCGTACGCCGGCAAGGGATAGGAACGACCGATGGCCAGAGTCAAGCGCGGGGTCACCGCGCGACGCCGTCACAAGCGGCTCCTCAACCAGGCGGAGGGACGTCGCGGGACGCGCTCGACGCTCGTGCGCCCGGCGCGCGAGGCGCTGATCCACGCCCTCGTCTACGCGTACCGCGACCGTCGTGACCGCAAGCGCGACATGCGCCGCCTGTGGATCGAGCGGATCAATGCCGCCTCCCGCCAGCACGGCGTGCCCTACGGACGGTTCATCGCCGGGCTGAAGGCCGCGGGCGTCGAGGTCGACCGGAAGATCCTGGCCGACATGGCCATTCGTGAGCCGGCCGCCTTCGCAGCCATGGTCGACACCGCCAAGGCATCCTTTCCCGGCTGACCGGCGTCACGGCCCGACGCCGGTCCCACGGCCCCTCCCGGATTCCCGGGGCGGGGTCGTTTCGTTTCCCCGATGATGAGCGCGCACCGATGACCGATCTTCGCTCCGATCTCGAGGCCACCCGCGCTGCGGCGCGCGAGCGCCTTGCCGCCGCCGACTCCGCCGACGCGGTCGAGGCGCTGCGCCACGACCTGCTCGGCCGGTCCGGCACGCTCACCACGCTCCTGCGGGGTCTGGGGGCCGTCGGGCCGGAGGAACGACCTGCGCTCGGGCAGCTGGCGAACGAGGTCCGCCGCGAGCTCGAGGGAGCGATCGAGGGGCGACTGGCCGGGCTCCGGGCCAGCGACCTCGACGCACGACTGGCCAGGGAGGCGATGGATATGAGCGCCCCCGGTCGTCCGGTCCGCGTCGGCCACCTCCATCCCGTGCTCACCACACTCCGCGACCTGCGCGAGATCTTCCATGCCTACGGATTCGAGGTGTTCGAGGGGCCCGAGATCGAGACCGAGGAGTACAACTTCGAGCTCCTGAACATCCCGCCGGACCATCCGGCGCGTGACCTCTGGGACACGCTGTACGTCGCGGAGCCCGGATCGGTGGAGGCCGGCGAGCCGCGGCCGGCCACCGATGGCACGATCCTGCGAACGCACACGTCCCCCGTGCAGCTGCGGGCGATGCTCGAGCTCGACGCGCCGATTCGCGTGCTGACACCCGGCCGGTGCTTCCGGTACGAGGCGGTCGACGCCAGCCACGCGTCCGAGTTCTTCCAGGTGGAGGGCCTCGTCGTCGACCGAGACACGAGCCTGGCCGACCTCAAGGGCTTGCTCGAGGAGGTCGCGCGAGCGCTCTTCGGCCGCGAGGTTGCCACGCGCTTCCGCCCCGGCTACTACCCGTTCACCGAGCCGAGTGTCGCGTTCGACATCGGCTGCCTCGTCTGCGGCGGCGAGGGTTGCCCGGCGTGCAAGCGATCCGGCTGGATGACGATCCTCGGGGCCGGGATGATCCACCCGAACGTGCTCCGCGCCGGCGGCTTCGACCCCGACGAGTACCAGGGCTATGCGTTCGGCATGGGCCCGGACCGGATGACGATGCTGCGCCACGGCATCGGCGACATCCGCCACTTCTTCAGCGCCGACCTCCGCTTCGTGACCCAGTTCTCGGAGGGCCGATAGTGCGCGCCCCGCTCTCGTGGCTGCGCGACTACGTCGACGTCGCCCTGTCGCCGCGTCAGCTCGCCGAGGAGCTGACGATGCGCGGCATGGAGGTCAGCGCCATCGAGGTGACGGGCGCCGACTGGACCGACGTCGTGGTCGGTCGGGTGCTGACGCTGGAGCGGCATCCGGACGCCGACACGCTGTGGCTGACCACGGTCGACGCAGGCAACGGGCCGATCGAGATCGTGTGTGGCGCCCAGAACCTCGAGGTCGGGCAGCTCGTGCCTGCGGCGCTGGTGGGAGCGGTGCTGCCGGGAGATCGGCGCATCGAGCGCTCGAAGATCCGTGGGGTGGTCAGCAACGGGATGCTGTGCAGCGCCGCCGAGCTGGGGCTGGGCTCGGACGCGGACGGCATCCACATCCTCGGCAGCGGCAACGAGCTGGCGCTCGGCACGCCCCTGGCCGAGGTGATGGGAGAGACGGTGCTCGACGTCGACGTCAAGCCGAACCGCGGCGACGCGCTCAGCATGGTCGGCCTTGCCCGGGAGATCGCGGCGTTCTCAGGTGCTGAGCTTCGCCTGCCACCGACCGAGGTCGCCGAGTCCGAGGATCGCACGGATGCACACGTGCGCGTCCGGATCGAGGAGCCGGAGCTCAATCCGCGTTTCACGGCACGCTGGTTCGACGGCGTGGCGAACGGGCCGTCCCCGGACTGGATGCAGAGACGCCTGGCGGCGGCCGGCATGCGGCCGATCAGCGCGGTCGTGGACGTCACGAACTACGTGATGCACGAGCTCGGGCAGCCGCAGCACGCCTACGACGCAGACCGCGTACCGGAGGGCGAGATCGTCGTCCGGCGGGGCCGCCCGGGCGAGCCGCTCGAGACGATCGACCATGTCGAGCGCACCCTCGACGAGCGCATGCTCGTCATCGCCGATGGGGAGCGCGCCATCGGGCTGGCGGGAATCATGGGCGGCGCCTCCACCGAGGTCACCGAGTCGACGACGCGCGTGATCCTGGAGTCCGCCGTCTTCCACGGACCGACGATCCGAAACACCGCACGCCGGCTCGGCCTCCGCTCCGAGGCGAGCATGCGGCACGAGAAGGGCATCGGTGGCGACCTGCCGCGCGTGGCGGCCGACCGCGCCGCCCGGTTGATCGCCGAGATCACCGGGGCGCGGGTCGGGTCGGGAATCGTCGACAACGATCCGTCGCCGACGGCACCTCGGCAGGTCGTGGTGGATCTCCGCCGCGTCAGCCGGCTGCTCGGCTTTCCGCTCGAGGGTGGGCAGGTGCACACGCTCCTCGAGCCGCTAGCCTTCGGCGTGGCAGGCGACGGCCCGGCGCTCGCGGTCGAGGTGCCGCCGCACCGGCTGGACGTCACCGTCGAGGCCGACGTCGCCGAGGAGATCGCCCGGGCCCATGGCTACGGCCGGATCGATGGGCGCCTGCCGCAGGCGGCCCTGCCACCGTTCCGCCCCGACCCGAGCGGCGACCGGCAGCGGCTGCGGCGAGTTCTGGCGGGGCTCGGCGTGGACGAGATGGTGGGGCACGCCCTGCTCGGCGCCGACGACCTGCGACGCACGGCCGCGGACCCCGCCGGCGCAGGCCTCATCCGGCTCTTCAATCCGCTGAGCGAGGAGCACTCGATCCTCCGCCCGCTCCTTGCCCCGTCCCTGCTCGGCGGGCTGGCGGAGAACGCTCGACGGCGCCGCCCGGACGCATGGCTCTTCGAGCTCGGCAAGGTGTACTGGTATCACGACGGGACGCCGAGCCCGCGCGAGCGGCGCGCCGAGACCGCCGGCACCGGCCGCTACGAGCTCTGGGAGCTGGGGATCGCCCTCGCCGGGACGCCGGTCCCCGCCAGCCCCGGGGCGCGCGAGCAAGCTGCGGACGTGGCGACGATCAAGGGCGTGGTGGATGCGATCCACGACGCGATCGGCGCACCGCGCCCGACGTACCGCGCCGAGGCGCCCGACGAGCGCCATCCGCATCGGCATCCCGGTCGTGCCGGCGTCATGTGCGACGCGACGGGACGTCCGTACGGCTCGCTCGGCGAGGTCCACCCGCGGGTGGTCGAGGCGTGGGGCCTGGCCGGCC
>DASVEQ010000094.1:0-3526 GCA_036380455.1 Candidatus Limnocylindria bacterium
GATAGCCTGCCCCGAGCCACGACTCGGGCGCACATCGCGATGACGAGCCGCGCGCACAACCGCCATGCCGGGCAGATCCCGCTGTGGCGCGACGCGCGCGTGCTGCGCATCGCGGCCCAGGTGGCAATCGTCGCCGTCGTCGGCCTGCTGCTGGTCTTCATGGCCAGCAACATGCTCACCGCGATGGACTCGCGAGGGCTCGGGTTCGGGTTCAACTTCCTGAACCGTCAGGCCGGGTTCGAGATCGGCCAGACGCTCATCAGCTACTCCGCGGCAGAAACGTACGGCAGGGCGTTCCTGGTCGGCCTGCTCAATACCCTCGTCATCAGCGTCGCCGGGATCATCCTGGCCACGATCCTTGGCACCTTGCTGGGGATCGCGCGCCTCTCGCCGAACTGGCTCCTGTCGCGAATCGCGGGGGCGTACGTGGAGCTGTTTCGCAACACTCCACTGCTCGTGCAGCTCGTCATCTTGTACTTCGCAGTGTTCCTCCAGCTGCCGCGCGTCAACCAGAGCTTCGCCATCGGTGACGTCGCGTTCCTCAACCAACGTGGTCTGTATCTCCCCAGCCCGCAACCAGGCGCGAGCCTTCCGACCTGGCTTGGCCTGGTGATCGTCGGCATCACGGTCGCCGTCGTTGCCCGTTGGGTCGCCCGCCGGCTCGAGGATCAGGGCAGGCCCTCGCACCGGCTGCGGACGGTCGGCGTCGTGACGATGCTGGCGCTTCCGATCGTCGGCTGGTTCGCGGTCGGCGGTGCGCCGCTGGCGTTTGAGGTTCCCGTGCTCGGACGATTCAACTTCAGCGGTGGTCTGGAGCTCTCGAGCAGTTTCGCGGCGCTGTTGACGGGTCTCGTCCTCTACACCGCCGCATTCATCGGCGAGGTCGTCCGAGGCGGCATCCAGGCCGTCCGCCACGGTCAGCGGGAGGCGGCCCGAGCCCTCGGGATGTCAGAAGGGCAGGTGCTCCATCTCGTCATCTTCCCGCAGGCAATGCGGGTCATCGTTCCGCCATTGACCAGCCAGTACCTGAACCTGGCGAAGAACTCGAGCCTCGGCATCGCCGTGCTGTACCCAGACCTGTTCAGCGTCGGCCGCACGATGGCCAACCAGACGGGCCAGCCAGTGTCCGTGATCATCCTGATGATGGGGACCTACCTGGCCATCAGCATCGTGATGTCGCTGGTCATGAACCTGTACAACCGACGCGTCCAGGTGACCGAACGGTGACGCCCCGATGACAGCCGCCGTCGAAACCATGCGGCCGCCCAAGACCGGCGTTGGTCCGATCGAGTGGCTGCGCCGAAACCTGTTCTCCAGCGTCCCGAGTGCACTCATGACGATCCTCCTAGGTGGAGCCCTGGTCTGGCTCGCAGCCACGATCGGCACATGGGCGCTGACCGAGGCGCGGTGGAGCGTCGTCGGCGATTACATGCGCATCTTCCTCATTGGGCGTTACCCGGGCGAGGAGACGTGGCGGATCTGGTTGCTGCTCACGGTCCTCTCGGTCCTGGCCGGCCTCTCGGCGGGCGTCTTCGGACACGGGAGCCGGATGCTGGCCTTGATCGTGGCGGCCATCCAACTCATGCTGGGCGGACTCATCCTCGCGTCGCCGATCGGGCTCGTCGCGGCCGCCGCCGTCGCCGGCAACGCGCTAGTCGTCGGAGCGACCTCGATCATCGGCCGGTGGCTGCCCATCCCGCGACGCGCCCTGGTCATCGCGTGGGTGGCATCGCTGCCGTTGGCCTTCTACCTGCTCGCCGGCTATGCCGGCACGCCGCTGGCGTCGGTTGGGGCAAGCGTGTGGGGCGGCCTCATGCTCACGATCCTGCTGGGGACGGTGGGGATCATCCTGTCGTTCCCGTTGGGCGTGCTGCTGGCGCTCGCGCGCCGAAGCAGCCTGCCGGCCGTGCGCATCATCTCGACCGGCTATATCGAGCTGATCCGCGGCGTGCCGCTGGTCACGATCCTGTTCATGGCCGACATCATCCTTCCCCTGTTCCTGCCGAGCGAGCTCAGACTCGATCGCGTCGCCCGTGCCATCGGCGGCATCACGCTCTTTTCTGCGGCCTACGTGGCCGAAAACGTCCGGGGCGGCCTCCAGGCGATCCCCACCGGGCAGGTGGAGGCTGCACAGGCGCTGGGCCTCACGGGCGTGCAGACGAACTTGAGCATCGTTCTCCCGCAGGCTCTGCGCGCTGTGATCCCCGCGAACGTTGGCCTGTTCATCAGCCTGCTCAAGGACACAACGCTGGTGACAGTCATCGGCCTCACCGAGCTGCTCGGCATCGGGAGCGCGGTGCTGACGCAGCCGGCATCGTTCGGCGCCACCATGGAGGTCTACGCCTTCATCGGTGCCGTCTTCTTCATCCTGTGTTATGCCATGAGCCAGGCCAGCTATCGGCTTGAACGCCGGCTCGGCGTCGGAACCCGCTGACGGAGCCACGCAGTGCCCTCACCAAGAGCCGATGCGGCCCCCACACCTACCGACCAAGAGGACGGCATCATCGTCGCGCGCGACGTGCACAAGTGGTTCGGCGAACTGCACGTGCTGCGCGGGATCGACCTCACCGTGGCGCCGGGCGAGGTCGTGGTCATCTTCGGCGCTTCGGGATCGGGCAAGTCGACGTTCATCCGGACCATCAACCGCCTGGAGGAGCACCAGCGCGGGCAGATCATCGTCGACGGCATCGAACTGACCAATGACATCCGCAACATCGCCGCCGTCCGCAGCGAGATCGGCATGGTCTTCCAATCCTTCAACCTGTTCCCGCACTTGACCGCGCTGCAAAACATCACGCTGGCGCCACGAAAAGTCCGCGGGACCGCCAGGGCCGATGCCGAGGCAGCGGGCATGCAGCTGCTCGAGCGGGTCGGGATCCCCGAGCAGGCGCACAAGTACCCCGCCCAGCTGTCGGGAGGCCAGCAGCAGCGCGTCGCGATCGCGCGGGCGCTGGCCATGCAGCCCAAGATCATGCTGTTCGACGAGCCGACCTCAGCCCTCGATCCCGAGATGATCAGCGAGGTGCTCGACGTGATGCGCGAGCTGGCGGGCACCGGCATGACGATGCTGGTGGTGACGCACGAGATGGGGTTCGCCCGAGCCGTGGCGAATCGGATGGTCTTCTTCGACCACGGTGAGATCGTCGAGGTCGGGCCGCCGCAGCAGATCTTCGGCGCGCCGGAGCACGAGCGAACCCGCCAGTTCCTGTCGCAGATCCTCCACTGAGGAACCGGCTGAATCTCGGCATATCTATGACTCAGGTTTGACCGCGACGAACCGGCGCACCTAGCCTGCGGCAACCGCCCTCCAGCCGCCGCATCGGTGACCGCTTCGTCCATGTCCGCGCCTCCCGTCGCCGTCGAGACCATCCGCGTTCGCTTCGCGACCTTCCGCGACGCCTCGACCGATGATCGGGCGGACGCGGCCGAGCGGCTCCGCCAGCTGCCCGCCGAGGAGCGCGTGCTGATCGAGACCTGCCACCGCGTCGAGCTCGTCTCGGTGGATGCCGACTCGGACGGCGGACTC
>DASVEQ010000095.1:0-10194 GCA_036380455.1 Candidatus Limnocylindria bacterium
CAGGACCGTGGGCGGATGCCAGCGGCCATCCGGCTCGCCGGAGACGAGGGCGCGGGCACCGTCGCGCAGCGCATCGGTTACCCAGTCATGGGTGCGGATGACCGCCTTCTCGTCGACCATCGGCCCGAGGTCGGTGGCGGGATCCAGCGGGTCGCCGACCTTCACCCGACCCACGCGCTCGACGAAGCGGCGCTCGAACTCCTCGTACACCGCACGCACGACGTAGATGCGCTGGACGCTGATGCACACCTGGCCGGCATAGGCGAACGCGCCGTACACGAGACGCTCGACCGCCCAGTCCAGGTCGGCGGTCTCGTCGACGATGGCCCCGGCGTTGCCGCCGAGCTCGAGGACGACCTTCTTCTTGCCGGCCTCCGCCTTCATCTTCCAGCCCACCGACGGCGAGCCGGTGAACGACAGGAGTTTGAACCGCTCGTCGGTGACCATCCGGTCGCCGGTGGGCCGGTCCATCGGCAGGATGCTCACGGCGCCCTTCGGGAGGTCGGTCTCCGCGAGGTAGCCGGCAATCCGCAGCATGCTCAACGGATCCACGGACGGCGGCTTCAGGACGATGCTGCAGCCGGCGGCGATGGCGGGCGCCACCTTGTGTGCCGCCAGGTTGAGCGGGAAGTTGAACGGGCTGATGCCCGCCACCGGGCCGATCGGGTAGCGGCGCACGATCCCGTGCCGACCCTTGTTCGCCGGCGCCCAGTCGAGCGGCAGCCACTCCCCGTTGATGCGCAGCGCCTCCTCCGCGGCGGTCCGGAACGTGAGGACGCCCCGGCCGACCTCGCCGCGGGCGTCCTTGATCGGCTTGCCCGACTCACGGCTCAGCAGCGTGGCGAGCTCGTCGGCGTCGCGCTCGATGCAGGTGGCGACGTGGGCGAGCGCGTCGCGCCGCGCGTAGCTCGGCAGCCGCTTCGTCGCCTCGAAGGCCTCCACCGCCGCAACCGTCGCCCGCTCGAGCTCCGCCGCCCCTGCCTGGAAGGTGGCGGCCACCACGGAGCCGTCGGCGGGATTGCGCACCTCGAGCGGCGTGCCAGTCTCCACGAAGTCGCCGGCCAGGTAGATCGGGACGCTCGGTGCACGGACCTCGGTCGTCATGGCTCGCATTCTACGGCGACCATGCTCCGCAGGCTTCACCGGTGCCGGGGCCCCTTCTCGCCTATTGGACAAGGTGCGCCGACGAGCGCATCAGACGAAGGGCCGCGTGTCGCCACCCCCGGTCCACGCGCAGTTGCGGCGCGCCGCCCACAATTCCTGCCGGTCATGCGCACGTGGCTGCACACTGTCCGAAAGGAGGGTCGTCGAGCGCGATGACGCTGCCTCAGCGAGCAGTATCCGATGCGGGCATCGCCCGAGTGATCGCGAACGAGGTCCCCGCCGTACGATTCGAGGATGAATCCGGTCTTCGTGCTGCTCGAGATCGGCGCAGCCGCCTTCTTCGTGATCGCCGCCTGGCTGGCGCTCCGTCGCGGGCGGCTGCCGTTCCTCGAGCTCGTCAGCGCCGCGACCTTCGGATTGCTCCTCGAGCAGGGCAACCAGATCATCTTCGAGACCTATGAGTACTCGCCCGACTTCGCGCTGGCCATCGACCGCGCGCCGCTCGTCATCGGCCTGACCTGGGCGCTCATCATCGCGGGAGCCATGCGCGTCACCGATGCGCTCGGCGTGCGACAGCGGTACGCGCCGGTGGTCGACAGCCTCCTCGCCATCAGCCTGGACCTGGCGTTCGACGCCGTGGCCATCCGGATGGGCCTGTGGACGTGGCGCGACATCGGCTTCGAGCGCGGCTGGTTCGGGGTCCCGGCCGGCAACTTCTACGCCTGGCTGTTCGTGACGTGGTCCTTCAGCTTCGTCACCCGCTGGCTTCGAGAGGCGTCGCACCGCCGCGCGCCGCTCGAGTGGCTCCAGCTGCTCGTCCCCGTGCCGGCCTTCGGGCTGCTTCTCCTCTCGCTCGTACCCTTCACCGTCCTGAAACCATTCGTCGACCCCGAGCCTGGTGGCGGCCTGGGCCTGTTCGGGATCTCGCTGCTCGCGTTTGCCGCCATCGGCGCATGGGCGGTGTGGGGCACGGACCGTGGGGTGCCGAACGGGGCCGGCGAGGCGATCCTCGACCTGCGGCTGGCGTTCGCCACCCGGATCGCGATTCATCTAGTCTTCCTCGGCGCGCTGCTGTGGCTCGGCCTGGCGGTGAGCGCTCCGATGCTCCTCCTCGTCGCCCTGATCCTGCTTGCCGCCGAGCTGCCGCTCGGGATGCTGGTCGGCAGCCGCCATGCCCGGACGCCGTCCCGCCCGGATCCGAGCCGCGTTGTAGCGATGCCGCCCCACTAGATGAAGTCCATGGCGCCCGCGCCGGAATTGGGTCGCGGTTCGCGCGCCACGGTCCAGTCGGCGGCGCGCTGCCCTCAAGCACGGTGAGCCGGGACGCATCGAGGAGGGCCCGGTTGCCTGCCACGGCGTAGGATCCGGGGGCATGTCCGATCGGGTCCGCACCACCCGTCTCACCCGCGCCGTCGCCTCGATCGTGCCGGCGCTCTGGCTGCTCGCCGTCATCGGGTTCATCAGCCAGGTCGGCATCTCGGTCATGCTCCCGCTCCTCCCGCTGTACGCGACCGAGCTCGGCGCACCGCCGTTCGTCCTGGGCCTGCTGACGGGAGCGTTCGCCGTCACCAACGCCATCGGTCAGCTTGGGGCGGGCTTCCTCACAGAGCGGTGGGGCGCGCGACGCATGATGGGCGCTGGACTCGGCTTCTACGCTTCCATGAACGCCCTGATCGCGACGGCCGCCAGCGCGACCTGGCTGCTCGGTTGGCGGACGCTGGCGGGCTTCGGCGGCGGGTCGATGATCGTGTCGGAGCGGATCTACCTCGCCCAGGTCGTCGAGCCGGCGAGGCGAGCCTTCGCGAACGGCATCGTGTCCGCCGGGCAGTCCGCCGGCACCGTCCTGGGGCCCGTGGTCGGCGGCGTGGCGGCCAGCATCGGCGGGCTACGGGCGCCGTTCGTCATCGTCGCGGCGACCAGCGCGTTTGCCCTGGTCGGGACCCTCTTCCTCCCAGCCCCGCTGCGGACGTCCACGGAATCGGAGGCCGAGCGGTCTTCGGAGCCGGTCGACCTGCGGCCGTTGGCGATGCTGCTGCTCGCGAACCTGGCCCTGCTGGCAAGCTATGGCGCCTTCATCACGACCTACGCCACGCTGGCGACCACCCGGCTGGGCTGGACGGTCGTGGACGTTGGCGTCGCCTTCTCGTTCTTCGGTGCCGGCAGCATCCTGCTCGGGCCGTGGTTGGCGCACCTCGCCGATCGCATCGGGCGGCGGCGCATCGCCACGGCCGCGCCGCTGGCGCTGGTCACGTTCGGCGCGGGGCTGGTGATCGGCCTGCCGCAGCCGGCGATCTACGGGATCGCGGTGCTCGCCGGTGGCGGCCTGACCGCCTTCAGCGCCTCGTGGTACGCCCTCCTCGCAGATAGCGCCGGGCCGCATCGGATGGGCCGTGTCTTCGGCATCGTCAATGCCGCGTCGACGATCGGCATCGTGATCGGCTCGGTGGCGGCCGCCGAACTGTGGACGCGGATCGACATCAGCGCCGGGATGCTGGTGGGGGCGGGGGCGCCCCTCGTGACGGTCGCCGCCATGCTCGCCTTCCGGCCCCGGGCGCTACCCTCCCCGGCATGAGCCTCGACCTGCGACCGTTCCTCGACCTCGACGCGTGCGTCACGCACCTCCAGGGCCTCATCCGCATCCCATCGGTGAACCCGCCGGACGGCGGCCCGGACGTCGCGGCCGGCCGCGATCCGTCCGGGGGAGAGACGGCGGCGGCGCGCTACTGCGCAGAGGTGCTCGAGGAGGCCGGGATCGCGACCGAGGTCGTGGAGCTCACGCCGGGCCGCGGCTCGGTGATCGGCAGGCTGCCGGCCACGGGTGCGACGAGCGACCCGCCGCTGATCCTGCTCAGCCACGTCGACGTCGTCCCGGTCGACGCCGAGTCGTGGTCGCGCGACCCGTTCGGCGGCGAGCTGGTCGACGGGGTGGTCTGGGGCCGCGGCGCGGTGGACATGAAGGACATGGTGGCCATGGAGCTGGCCGTCATGCTGGCCCTCGCCCGGTCTGGCGCCGAGCTGCGGCGCGACGTCATCTTCGCCGCGGTCGCGGACGAGGAGGCCGGCGGCACGCATGGTGCCCGGGGACTGGTCGACACACGGCCCGAGCTGTTCCGCGACACGCAGGGCCGGGCCGCGTCTGCGGCCATCAACGAGGTCGGCGGCTATTCGATGACCCTCGGCGAGCGCCGCTTCTACACCGTGCAGGTTGCGGAGAAGGGCATCGCCTGGACGAAGCTGCACGCCACGGGGACGCCCGGACACGGGTCCATGCCGCATGCCGACAACGCCGCCGTGAAGCTGGCGGCGGCCGTGACGGCGCTGGCGGCCGACCAGGAGCGACGAGCGGCGCGCGTGATCCCGGTGGTGGGCGACTTCCTGCGGACCCTGGAGCTGGACGAGGTGGCCGCCCTCGCGGAGTCGGACTTCACCGCGGCGACCGAAGCGCTCGAGACAGCCGTCGCCGATCCGGTCCTGCGCCGCTCCATCCTCGCCATGCTCCGCGACACCGCCACGCCGACGGTCATGCACGCCGGGAAGAAGGTCAACGTGCTGGCGGGCTCCGGGGAGGCGGAGATCGACGTTCGGACGCTGCCGGGCACCGACCAGGCGGCATTCCTCGATCACCTCCAGGCGGTCGTCGGCGACGATGCCACCGTGGATCCGGTGATCGTCCTGCCGCCGGTCGAGTGGCCGGAGGACGCCGAGATCGTGGGGCTGATGACCGAGGCGCTGCGAGCCGCGGACCCGGAAGGGACGCCGGTGCCGATGATGATCACGCCCGGCACCGATGCGAAGGCGCTCATGGATCTCGGCATCCCGTGCTACGGCTTCGCCCCGCTCCGGTTGGATGCCGACGCCCCGTTCCTCTCGCTCTTCCATGGCCACGACGAGCGCGTGCCGGTCAGCGCTCTCGCCTTCGGGCTCCCGGTGCTCGCCGAGGTGGTCGCTCGCTTCGTCGGGCGCCACGAAGGTCGCGGCTGACCCGCCCGACGAGTCAACGAACGCCGGAGACCGACCTCCAGCGCATTCCACCCGCGCGTACGGGTCACTCACCGCCGCAGCCCCGGGCCCAGGCGCGCTCCGGAGTCCGTAGACCCGCCCCACGGGTCAATCGTATAGGTGCGGGGCGATTCCGCCGGTGGCCGTGCGCGAGCACCCGCCCTATACTCCGCGGAGCATTCCCCACGCACGCAGATGATGACCCAGCAGACCGATCCCGGGACCTCCACCGCGTCCCGCCGTATCGCGTTCGTCTTTCCCGGCCAGGGCTCGCAGTACGTCGGCATGGGCGCGGAGCTCATCGCCCGCTCCCCGGCGGCCGCGGAAGCCTTCGAGCGCGCCGATGCGGCCCTCGGCATTCCCCTGTCCAGGCTCATTCTCGAGGGGCCGGCCGAAGAGCTCGACCTGACCATGAACGCGCAGCCCGCCATTCTCGCAACGAGCGTGGCGTACCTGCGTGCCATGCGCGACGAGGCTCGCGAGGCGGGAATCGAGGTCGTGCCGCGGGCGCTGGCCGGGCACTCGGCCGGTCAGTACGCCGCCGCCGTCGCCGCCGATGCCATCGACTATGCCGATGCGCTCCGCCTCGTCCGCGAGCGCGGGCGGATCATGCAGGAGCGTGGCATCGCCGGCGGGATGGGCGCCGTGGTCGGCCTCTCCGACGAGCAGGTCCACGACATCGTCGACCAGGCGAGAGCCCACGGCGAGATCAGCGTCGCCAACGCCAACGCCCCCGGGCAGATCGTGCTGTCGGGCGTCATCCCCGCCCTCGTGTTCGCCCTCGAGATGAGCAAGACCGTGGGGGCCCGCAGGGCGGCGCGCCTGGCCGTCAGCGTCGCGAGCCACTCCCCGCTCATGCGCCGCGCGCGCGACGAGTTCGGCCGCATCCTGGCTCGCGTCCCGTTCCGCGACCCGACCGTCCCGATGCTCGGGAACGTCCATGGCACGGTGATCAGCACCGCCGAGGGCCTCCGCATCGAGCTCACCGAGCACCTCGTCCACGGCGTGCAGTGGACGACGACCGTGCGCCGGATGGTGAGCGACGGCGTCACCGACTTCGTCGAGGTCGGTCCGGGCCGCGTGCTGTCGGGCCTCATCCGGCGCATCAGCCCCGAGGCGGGCACCCACCAGGTTGACGCCCCGACCGACAAGGCGTGGCTGGCGACGCTGCGCGACGTTCCGGCATGAGCGAGCGGCGGGCGGTCGTCACCGGGCTGGGGATCGTCTCCCCGGTCGGCATCGGGGCCGAGGCTTCATGGGACGCGCTGGTTGCCGGCCGCTCCGGCATCGATCGCATCACCCTGTTCGACGCCTCCCCGTTCGAGGTCGACGTGGCCGGCGAGGTGAAGGGCTTCGACGCGACGCAGTACATGGAGCCCAAGGACGTCCGCCGCCACGATCGATGCACCCACCTCGCGGTGGCCGCCACCGGCGAGGCACTGCGCGACGCCGGCCTGCTGGGTGACGACGGGCGCGTGAGCCGCGACGTGAATGCCGATCGCTTCGGCATGGTGTTCGGGACCGGGATCGGGGGCATCGGGCTGCTGCTGGACGGCCAGGTGACGCTCATGGAGCGGGGGCCACGTCGCGTGTCGCCGTTCATGCTGCCGCACATGCTTCCCGATTCGCCCTCCGGCCAGGTGGCCATCGAGTACGGGATCCGCGGCCCGAACATGGCGGTCGTGTCCGCGTGCGCGACCGGCGGCCACGCCATCGGCGAGTCGATGGAGGCCATCGTCCGCGGACAGGCCGACATCATGCTCGGCGCCGGCACCGAGGCTCCGCTCGTTCCCCTCGCCTTCGCCGGCTTCGGCCAGATGCGGGCGCTCGGCACGCCGAGGGATCCCGACACCGGGGAGTACTCACCGCCGATGGCCTCACGACCCTTCGACGCCACGCGTGACGGCTTCGTGGTGGCGGAAGGCTCCGCCGTCGTCGTTCTCGAGGAGCTGCAGCACGCGCTGGCGCGCGGCGCGCGGCCGATCGCGGAGGTGATCGGCTACGGCTCGTCCGCCGATGCGTACGACATGGCGGCACCGGCCGATCGCGGCGAGGGCAACCAGCGCGCGATGCGCGCGGCGCTCGACCGGGCCGGCATCGGTCCGGAGGCGGTCGACTACATCAACCCGCACGGCACGTCGACGCCGCTGAACGACCGATACGAGACGATGGCGATCCGCGCGGTCTTCGGCGAGCACGCCGACCGCCTGGCGGTGTCGAGCACGAAGTCGATGACCGGCCATGCCATGGGTGCCGCCGGCGCGATCGAGGCGTTCGTGTGCGCCAAGGTCATCGCCACCGGGTGCATCCCCCCGACGATCAACCTCCGCCATCCCGACCCGGAGCTGACGCTCGACTACGTGCCGAACGAGGCCCGAGCCGCGGACGTGCGCGTGGCGCTCTCGAACTCGATGGGCCTCGGCGGCCACAACTCGACCGTCATCCTGCGACGGTACGGGGAGTAGCATGCGACCGATCGTATATACCGTATATACGACAGGCGCCGGGAGCGCCGGGAACCGATGATCGCGCGCATCTGGAGCGGGACGGTGCGCCTGTCCGACGCCGACGGATACGCCGAGTACATCCGCGGCACCGGGCTGGAGGAGTACACGCGCACGCCGGGCAACCGCGGGGCGTGGATGCTTCGCCGGGACGAGGGCGACCGCACCGAGTTCATCACGCTCTCGTTCTGGGATTCGGAGGACGCGATCCGCGCGTTCGCCGGCGACGACATCGAGGCGGCCGTGTACTACCCCGAGGACGATCGCTACCTCATCGACCGGGGACCTCAGGTTCGCCACTACGTGGTCAGCCACGAGGTCGATCCGGTGGAGAAGGGATCCAGCCGATGATGCGGAAGCCGCCCCCTCGTGACCCCGCCAGACGCGCGGTCGTCACCGGCATGGGCGCGATCACCCCCATCGGCAACGACGTCGGCAGCTTCTGGTCGAATCTCGTCGCCGGAGTCTCCGGGGTGGATCGGATCTCCGCCTTCGACCCGTCCGACGCCGAGGTGCAGATCGCCGCCGAGGTGAAGGGCTTCGAACCGAAGGACTGGATGGACTTCAAGCAGGCCCGCCGGATGAGCCGATTCGCCCAGCTGGCGATTGCCGCGGCGCGCCAGGCGATCGACGACAGCGGTCTTCAGATCGGTGACCACAACCGCGACGACGTCGCCGTCGTCGTCAACACCGGCGGCGGTGGCCTCCAGGAGGTGGCGATCGGCGAGATGACCCTCCACGAGAAGGGCGGAAACCGGGTCAGCCCGTTCATGGTGCCGATGATGTCGCCGTCGATGGCCGCCTGCCAGATCAGCATCCAGAACGGCACCCGCGGTCCCGTGATCACTTCGGTGGCTGCCTGCGCGTCGGGCGTGCAGGCCTTCGTCGAGGCGCAGCGGCTGATCGAACACGGAGACGTCGACGTGGTCATCGCCGGCGGCACCGAGTCGGCGATCATGCCGGTCAGCTTCGCCGCCCTCGCGAACATGGGCGCGCTCTCGACTCGCAACGACGACCCGACGCGGGCGTCGCGACCCTTCGACGGCGAGCGCGACGGCTTCGTGTTCGGAGAGGCTGCCGGCGTGCTGATCGTCGAGTCCGCCGAGCATGCCGAAGCGCGCGGCGCGCCGATCCTGGCCGAGGTGGCCGGCGGCGCCCTGACCGGCGACGCGTTCCACATCTCCGCTCCGGATCCGTCCGGCTACGGCGCGGCGCTCGCGATGCAGCGAGCCGTCCGCGACGCGCACCTCGAGCCGGAGCAGGTCGACTACGTCGTCGCTCACGGCACCTCCACGCCCCTGAACGACGCGACCGAGACGAAGGCGATCCGTGCGGCCTTCGGCGCCCATGCCGATCGCCTGGCGGTCAGCTCGAACAAGAGCATGGTCGGGCACACCCTCGGTGCGGCCGGCGCGATCTCGGCCCTCGCCGCGGTGCTCGCCATCCGCGATGGCGTCCTGCCGCCGACCATCAACCAGGAGACGCCGGACCCGGCCTGCGACCTGGACTACGTCCCCAACGCCTGCCGCCGCGTCGAGGTCGACGTGGCGATCGTCAACGGCTTCGGCTTCGGCGGCCAGAACGCGGTGACCGTCTTCCAGCGCTACAACGGCTGATCTCAGCGCTGATCAATCGGCGCGTTCTTCACAAGACCAGTGCGTCGCGGGTCGTATCGCCGATGCATGAGCGAACCGTTCACCGGAGCGCGCTCGAACGAACGCTCACGTGACCGGCTCGCCGACCGATCGGCGAATCTGCGCCTGAGCGGCGCCCCCGGTGAAGGAATCGCCGATACATCGGCGATCCTTCGTGCGGCCGAACCGGCGTACGGGCCAGGACCGGACCTTCGAGCAACTGAGGATCACGGTGCGAGGCGCCTAGGATCGGCTTCATGACCGAGGTCAACGGCCTGCGGCTCGCCTACCGTGGATTCGTGTCCGGAATTGCCGGCGCATACGTGTGGGCGGCCATCGCCATGGCGCTGTCCGGGTTGCTGCACGGCGACCCGATCGAGCCGCTGCGCCCGCTGGCGACCGCGATCTCGCCGCTGGCCGGCAGTGCGGAGCTGTCCTTCGTCCTCGGCCTTGCCGCTGTCCAGGCCGGCGGCGCGCTCATCGGCATGTGCTTCGCCTACTTCTTCGCGCGATTCTTCACCGTGCGCACCACGCTTGCGCTGGCTGGTCCGGTCGTGGCCATCCTGGCCTGGGCACTGCTCACTGTGCTGCTCGACCGCGGTACCGGTGCATTGCCCGCCACCCACCAGGCCGTCGCGGTCCTCGCGACGGTCGGGTTCGGCGTCGTGCTGGGCCTCAACGTGCCCATTCGGGGCGAGGTCACCCGCTCCTACGGGTCACCGGTGACGTAGAGCTGCGGCTCGTGTCGCGGCCCGCGACCGGGCAGCGACGCCACCCAGTCGCGCAGCGCGGACTCGACCGTGCTGAACGCGAGCTCCTCCCACGGGATCTCGTCCGGCCCGAACGCGCGCACCTCGCTCGTCTCGGCTGCGGGGTCAGGCGACCCGCCGACGACATCGGCCTCGAACACGACCACCACGATCCCGGCGGGCGGTCGGGAGTAGACGCCGATG